>CANJKY010000421.1 GCA_947474875.1 Gemmataceae bacterium | reverse complement strand
TCGAGGGCCTCGTCCGAGAACTCGGCCCGCGGCTGGTCGGGGTCCGGCACCACCTGGTTCACGTCCACCCGGCCGACGCTGCGGAGCGGCCGGCGGCCGACGTCCCTCGGGTCGGGCACCGGGGCGAGCGCCGCGCGGAGGTCGGTGTCGCGGACCCCCATCGACTCGTCGAGGTTACCACTCACCTGTTCCAGAATGCTTCCGACACTGGCCATCGCTACCCCACACTCGTCTGCTTCACTCCGTCCGTCTCAACCCCGCCCGCAGCCGTCCGGGCCAGTAGTTCCGTGCCGACCGCGGCCATCACCCGCGCCGCCTTCGACCCCGGCGCGTGGTGCGACACCGGGGCGCGGCAGGCGAGCGCGACCTTGAACGCCGAGGCCTCGGGCACGACCGCGTCGAACACCGTGTCGCGGTAGAGCGATCGCAACCTCTGCTCGTAGGCGCGGTGGACGAGTAGCCGGCCGTCGTAGCGCGTCACCAAGTGGCCGGCAAGCCGGAGCCGCGGGTTCAGCCGGGCGCTGTGGGCGATGGCCTGGTGGACGACCCGCAGCCCCTGCGCCCCGAAGTCCTCGGGCGGCACCGGTACGACCACATAGTCGGACGCCAGCATGGCGTTCCAACTGGCCAGGTAGAGGTTCGGCGGGCAGTCGATCAGGACCAGGTCGTAGTCGATGAAGTCGGCCAGGGCGTCGCGGAACAGGAACTGGTTCAGCCCCTCGCGGCCCGGCTCCGGGCGGTTGTACGGGGCCAGCGCCTGGTTCGCCCGGACGATGCTCAGCCGCTCGAACCCGGTCGGCACGGCCAGCCGCGCCGGGTGGTCGAGCACGGCGGCGGGGTCGAACACGGCCGCCAGCGTGTCCCGCGCCGGCAGGGCCTCGACCGCGGCCGACCCGAAGAAGGCCTGGCTGAGCGACCCCTGCGGGTCGCAATCGACGAGCAGGGTGCGCCGGCCTGCCGCGGCGAGTGCCCCGCCGAGGTGGTAGGTGGAACTGGACTTCCCGCACCCGCCCTTCTGGTTAATGAAGCAGACCGTCGTGGGCATGTTCCTCCGGTGACATCGCGGGGGCCGGATTGCCCGTGGCAATTCCCGGCCAACCCGCGGATACGACTGGCCGAACGCTCCCACGCGGGGGCGGCAACCGTCAAGAAAAACCCGCAGCGCCCGCCCCTCGGCGGGTGCGCTTTTCGCGGCGGTGTGTTACCTCGGTCTCACGAGGAAACACGAACCGGACCCGGCACCTGATGGCCCCGACACCGCCCCCCGACGCGATCACGAAAGCCCGAGTGGACCGGGCCGGCAAGGCCGCGGTCGGCCTGGGCCAGTTGACGCTGGTCGAGCACGCCCTGTGCCCGCTCGACGCGGGCCGGTCGCTGCGGGACAACCTCGTGTTCGAGACCGGCTACTTCTACTCCGACCGCAACCGCCACCGGCGGAAGGCGAGTGTCCGGGTCACCTGCCCGGGCGGGCTGTCGCCGGCGGACGAGTTCTATCTGTGGGGCCTGCTGGCCCTCACCTTCGCGGACCAACCCGCCGGCGGGGACGGCCCGGCCGACACCGAGTTCCACGCGACCCCGCACTTCTGCCTGCGGCGGCTGGGCGTCATCGACCCGCACGCCAACCGCGGCGGCCGGCAGTACCAGCAGTTCGCCGCCGCACTCGACCGGCTCGCCCAGGTGAGCTACGCGAGCGACGCCTTCTACGACCCGGTGCGGGGCGAACACCGGCGGGTGCGGTTCGGCTTCCTGAGCTACAGCCTGCCGCTCGACCCGGGGAGTTCGCGGGCCTGGCGGATCGCCTGGGACCCGATCTTCTTCGACCTGGTGCGGCCGCTCGGCGGGCGGTTCCGGTTCGACCTGGACACCTACCGGGGCCTCGACCCCGCCGCCCGGCGGCTGTTCCTGTTGGTGAGCAAGATTTTCGACCGGCGGGACACCACGCCCCGGTTCCAGGTCGACCACCTGGCCATGGACGTCCTCGGGTTCTCCCCCACCCTGGCCCCCCGGCACCGGCGGCAGAAACTCCAGCGGGTCATTGCTACCCTCGTCGCCGCCGGTGTGCTGGCCGACGTCCCGGCGTTCGAGCCGCGGACCGGTGACCGGGCCGCCGACGGGTCGGGAACGGTCGTGCTCACCCGCGGGCCGCAGTTCCTCCGCCCGGCCCCGCCGCGGCGGGCCGCCGCGGACTCGCCGCTCGCGGACGGGCTGACGGCTTTGGGTTTCGATGCGGTCGCCGCCCGGCGGGTGCTGAAAAACTACCCGCGGCCCCTGGTGCGGGAGTGGATCGACATCACCGCGGCCGCCCGCGAGCGGTTCGGCCGGTCGTTCTTCACCCGCAGCCCGCAAGCGTTCCTGGTTGACAACCTCCGCCACGCGGCGACCGCCGGCCGCACGCCGCCCGACTGGTGGCAGGAGTTGCGGCGGCGGGAGCGGGACGGCACAGCGCCGCGGGCCGGCGGGCCGGCCGCCGGAGCGGGGAGTCCGGTTCGGCCCGACGAGTCGGCGGCCGTCCTCCGCCGCATCGCGGACGCCGCGTTCGCGCGGCCCATGGACGAACCCGCTGCTGCGGCTCATCCCATACCGACGCTCGCCGACATCCTCCGCCCCCGGAAGATGTAACTCTCACTCGAAAGCAGTTCCTCCCCCTTTGTTTCCAGTAATCTTTGATCCGGATTTCTTTGACGCCCGGTCCACGCCGCGGCGGGCGGAGGGAAAGGCCCGTGTTTGCGGGCGCTTATCCCATAATTGCCACGGGCAATTCGGCTCCTGGCGGAACGCGAGCGACACGCCCCCGCGAATCAAGCGGAACGGCACCGACACGCCCGACGGCGGTCGGGCGGAACGCGAGCGACACGCCCGATGGTGCCGACTTACCTCGATACCCGTATCGCGGCCGCCCGCACCGCGGCAGTCGGCCGACCGACACGTGATTTCGCGTGACGGCCGTGCTACTCGTCGCCCCGCTGTGCCTTGTGCACGGCGGTCGTCAGGAACGACAAACGTTGTTCATGGCGCTCATCGGGTCGGCGGTGACACCCGGTAAACTCGGCTACCACCGAGCTAAGGGGGTAGGGGTCGCACCCTGCCGCGTCACGCCCGTAGAGCCGGATGCGTCGATAGGCGCTCGTCCGGTTCGACGGAGGCTGATCGACGTAATCCCGTCTCGCGGCCCGCAGCTTCCCTCGTAAGGAAGACGGTCACGCGAGACGGAGTAATCTCGATCTTCTATCCGATTGCGTGTCTTTTCATTGTGAGTGCGGGCGACAGGGGAACACCCCGAAGGACGTTTCTTCGGGGCCGTTGTGGTTCAAAGCGGGTGACGCGACGCCAGTCGCTAATCCCGTCGAGGGGGTCCGGGCTACCGCGGCGAAAGCCGTTACGCCCGTTCAACCTCGCTGGCGTGGGGAGTTCCCGACCTGGCAACAGGCGGGACCGGCTTGCAACCGAAGTCGGCGTCCGGGCGAAACACCCGGCGGCGAAAAGCTCAACCACGAGAGGGGCGAAAGCCCTTGCCAGTGAGTCCGACCCGGGACGGTGCCGAACCGGGAATAAGTCAGTCATCGGTGGGTAGGGGGACGCTTCTGTATTCGGTCCCCCGAAATCGTCCGGGCCTTATCGGCCCGGCGGAAACTGCGCCGCCCCGGGAGGGGCGGACGTGCGATGGTCGGCCCGTGGGGCAACCCACTACCGACGTGACGGGTCGGACGAAGACCACGACGAACCTGGGAAGCCCGATCGCGGCCGGAGTCGCGCTCCGGTGCCCGCGCGTGGTGCGCGGGTGATCGAAATGCGGTCGGGTGGGAGAGTGGCCTGAGTAGGAGCCGGCGGGAGCCGGGCCGACCCGCTGCAAGGCAGTGGTGGGGCGGTTTGTTCGTTCCGGGTGGTGCCGAACGAAGTCTTCGACGAAAGGGCCGACGGGCTGTGAAGCCGATGGTGTGCGTTTGCGGGCAAGTCCTCGGACTCGTTCGCGGTTTCCCCGGCGGGAGGAACGGCGGTCTGGGCGAACGCTCTTGGGTGAGCGGTCGCCCAGGCGACGAATCGACGACGTACGCCCGAGCTTTGCCTCGGGCGTCGTTCAGGTTCGTGCGCCGCTACTCCTACGAAGTGGGACGTTGCAACTCCCTGAATACAGCACGGCGGAGCCGTGCTGGCGGCGGGGAGCAGCGTCTCGGGCGAAGCAGGAGGCGTCGCGGCCAGGGTTACGAACGGCTTGTGGGGTGTGTGCCGTGAACACACCCCGTCTTTCAGGGCGAGAGTATCCGCCGGGGGAACATGCAGTATCGGTGCGAGGCAGTGTCGGTCGAGGGGTTCATCCAGCAACTCGCGGTGGCTTATGTGTCCCGCGGGTATTTGTTCTACGTGAGCGGTGAAATTCCCGAGTCAAAAGACCCGAAACGGGTCGATGAGAAACTGATCGAGCGGTACGGGATCGGCATCTCACAGTGGGCGCGTGCCAGACGTAAGCAGTCCGGCCGCGCGAACATGCAGTACCTGCGACACGGGCTGTTCTTCGTGCTGCTGGCCACTCACGGGGAGCACCCGTTCTTCGAGGCGGAGGGGGCGAACGTCCGGGACGTGCGGCGGCGGTCGATTAAATACGGCGGCTATGCGGTCGGGTTCCGCGGGGGGCACGTCCAGGTGCGGATCGACCTGCCGCGGTATCGGGAACTGAAGGCGT
>CANJKY010000420.1 GCA_947474875.1 Gemmataceae bacterium | reverse complement strand
TCTGTGGCGGCCCGCCGACCGCCGCCCGGCGGTCGGCTCTGTGAGTTCCGCCCGAGCCAGCATGTCACCCGGGGTGTGCCTGCTACTTTGCCGGACGCCCTCCCGCCGCTAAGACATCTCCGGCCTACCTAACCCCCACCTCACCCCAGGGACGCTGCCAATGTCTCCCGGTGTCATGCTGTTGTCAGTCGCGCTCGCCGCCGGTCAGCCCGGCGTGGTGGACGCGCCGAAACGCGACTTCGCCCCGCCGGTCCACGCCTTCCACCTGCGGGGCATCGGCCCGGCGGTCACCTCCGGCCGCATCGCCGCGTTCGCGGTACACCCGAAGGACCGGTCGCACTTCTACGCCGCCGTCGCGTCCGGCGGGGTGTGGAAGACGACCAACGGCGGCGCCACCTGGACGCCGGTGTTCGACAACGAGGGCAGTTACAGCGTCGGCGCCATCACCCTCGACCCGCAGGACGCGAACACCGTATGGGTGGGCAGCGGGGAGAACAACAGCCAGCGGAGCGTGGCCTACGGGGACGGGGTGTACCGGAGCACCGACGGCGGGAAGACGTGGAAGAACGTCGGGCTGAAGCGGAGCGAGCACATCGCCCGCATCCTGGTCCACCCGAAGAACTCGGACGTGGTGTACGTGGCGGCGCAGGGGCCGCTGTGGGGGCCGGGCGGGGACCGCGGGCTGTTCAAGACGACCAACGGCGGGAAGAGCTGGGAGCGGGTGCTGTTCGTGGACGACGACACCGGGGTGACGGACGTGGTGATGGACCCGCGGAACCCGGACGTGCTGATCGCGGCCAGCTACCAGCGGCGGCGGCACGTGTGGACGCTGGTGAACGGCGGGCCGGGCAGCGGCGTCCACCGCACCACCGACGGCGGGAAGACGTGGACGAAGATCACCGCCGGGCTGCCCGGGGTGGACCTCGGCCGCATCGGGCTGGCGATGGCGCCGAGCGACCCGGACACGATCTACGCCCAGGTCGAAGCCGCCGAGAAGAACGGCGGCATCTTCCGCAGCACCGACAACGGCAAGACGTGGGAGAAGCGGAACCCGTTCGACAGCCAGGCGCAGTACTTCTGCACCCCGCGGGTGGACCCGGTGAACAAGGACCGCCTGTACATCATGAACGTGATCAACCAGGTGTCGGACGACGGCGGGGCGACGCTGCGGGCGCTCGGCGAGGCGGACAAGCACGTGGACAGCCACGACATCTGGATCGACCCGGCGGACCCGAAGTACTACCTGTGCGGGTGCGACGGCGGGGTGTACGAGAGCCACGACGCCGGCAAGACGTGGGTGTTCAAGGCGAACCTGCCGGTGACCCAGTTCTACGACGTGGCGGTGGACCAGAACCCGAAGTCCGGCCCGTTCTACCACGTGTACGGCGGCACGCAGGACAACTACACCCTCGGCGGGCCGGTCCGCACCCGCAGCACCAACGGCATCGTGAACGCCGACTGGTACGTGGTGCAAGGCGGCGACGGGTTCCACTGCAAGGTGGACCCGGACGACCCGGACACGGTGTACGCCGAGTACCAGTACGCCGGCATCGTGCGGTACAACCGCAAGACCGGCAACCGGGTGGACATCCGGCCGATCGCCGGCAAGGGCGAGCCGCCGCTGCGGTGGAACTGGGACAGCCCGTTCATCATCAGCCCGCACAACTCGAAGCGGCTGTACTTCGCGGCGAACAAGCTGTTCCGCACCGACGACCGCGGGGAGAGCTGGACGGCCGTCTCGCCCGACCTCACCCGCCAACTGGACCGGGACAAGCTGAAGGTGTTCGGCAAGATCCAGTCGCCCGAGGCGGTGGCGAAGAACGTGTCCACCAGCTTCTACGGGAACATCGTGGCGCTGGCCGAGTCGCCGAAGCAGGAGGGGCTGATCTACGTGGGCACGGACGACGGGCTGATCCAGATCACCGAGGACGGCGGGAAGAGCTGGCGGAAGATCGAGAAGCTGGAGGGGGTGCCGGAGGGCACCTACGTGAGCAAGCTGGTGGCCAGCGAGCACGCCGCGGGTACGGTGTACGCCGCGTTCGACGCACACAAGAACGGCGACTTCAAGCCGTACCTGATGAAGAGCACCGACGCCGGCAAGACGTGGGCGACCCTCGCCGGCACCCTGCCCGAGCGGGGCACCGTGTACTGCCTGGCCGAAGACCCGACCGACCCGAACCTGCTGTTCTGCGGCACCGAGTTCGGCCTGTTCTGCGCCATCGACGGCGGGAAGAAGTGGCACGCCATGAAGAACGGACTGCCCACCATCCAGGTGAAAGACCTGGCGGTGCAGAAGCACAACCACGACCTGGTGGTGGCCACGTTCGGTCGCGGGTTCTACGTGATCGACGACTACTCCGCCCTGCGGCGGCTGACCACCGAAGCGGCGGTGAAGGCGGATTCGGTTATCCCCCCGCAGGCGGTGTATGCCTACGTGCCCATGTCGCAGTTGGGCGGGGCGGGCAAGAGCTTCCAGGGGGCGGCCCACTACTACGCCGAAAACTCCCCCTACGGGGCCACGTTCACCGTCACCCTGAAGGACACGCTGAAGACGAAGAAACAGCTCCGCAAGGAGAAGGAGGCCGAGGCGAAGCGGGCGAACAAGGACATCGACTACCCGAAGCTGGACGACCTGCGGGAGGAAGCCGAGGAGGAAGCCCCGACCGTCACGCTGGTGATCCAGGACGCGACCGGGGACGTGGTGGCGCGGGTCGGCTGCCCGACCGGCGAGGGCGTCCACCGGGTGACGTGGAACCTGCGGGAACTCGCCGCCAACCCGGACGGCGGGTTCGGGCCGATGGTGGTGCCCGGAAAGTACTCCGCCCACCTGACCAAGCGACAGGGCGGACAGGAGGCGAAACTGACCGAACCGACCGGGTTCGACGTGCGGCCGGACCCGATCGGCACGCTCACCGCCGACGACTACGCGGCCGTCGCCAAGTTCAACAAGGAGGCGAAGGCGGCGCAGAAGAAGCTGACCGCGGCGACGAAAACGGCGGACGAGCTGGCGGCGAAGGTGGAAGCGATGCGGAAGGCGAACAAGCTGACCGCCAAGCCGGACGATGCCGCCGACGCCAAGCTGACCGCGCTGGCCGACCAGTTGCGGACGCTGAAACGGAAGCTGAACGGTGACGGCATCCTGGCCGCCCGCCAGGAGAACGTGCCGGACAGCATTTCCGACCGCATCCGGTACGCCGCCGGCACACACGACGACGCGGTGGCCAGGCCGACGAAGACGGCGGGCGAATCGCTGGCGATCGGGCTGGCGGAACTGGCCGAGGTGACGGCGGCGCTGCGGGCGGTGGCGGAAAAGGACATCCCGCCGTTGGAGAAGGCGCTGGACGCGGCCGGCGCCCCGTGGACCCCCGGCCGGCTGCCGGGGGAGAAGTAATGTTCGTAGCCGCGACCCACCGGGGAGCGCGTTTCTGAAGAACGCGTTCCCCGGTGGGTCGCGGCTACCAAGCCGCTCACCCCGTCACCACCGGCCGGGGGAACAGGTCAGCGAACAGCCGCCGCAGCAACTGGCCGACGGTCATGCCCCGCTTCTGTGCCGCTTCTTCCAAGGCCGCCACCTGCCACTCGGGCAGTAGCAGCGGCAGTTCGATCACCTCGTCTGAATACAGACCGACCGGGGGCGTCATTTCCGCGGTGTCGGTCCAACCGAGTGTGGTAGGCATGTGACCGTTGTGGCAAGCGGTGCGGGCGTTTTCAACAGGTGGGAGATGAAATCGCGTTAGAGCAACCGGGATGCCGAACCCGCCCGGACGCCCGCACTGCCACCCGATTCCGTCATTTTCGGGAGGTGAACCCGTCGGTCCGATTTGCCTGTCCGTATCGATCGCACAACTTACATGCAGTCGGTGCGCGAAATCCGGGACGTGTGGCCGCGACCCCCGTTCCCCCGCGGCTGAAGCCGATCCGGTAATTCCGGTCAGCGGGGGTGGAGAAACTGGCGAAAATAGTCGCACAGCCGATGAAATCGATCCGGTCCTGAGTTACCTTCACATCAATACCGCCCGCGGTTTGCCCCTCCCGCGCCGGCGGAGCCTGCCCTGTCCGATCGCACCCCGGTTCGAGTACCGCTGATGGCCGCACACCCGCCGACCGGTCCCGCCCCGTCGAACGACGGCTCGTCCATCTTCCGCCGAGGCCGTCAGCCGACCCCCGCTACCCCCTCGGTCCGCCCCGAAGACCTGAACCCGGACGACCCGGCCGAGCCGCTCAACCTGGACGAGGAGAGCGTGCCGCTGGACGAGTTGCCGCCCACCCCGCCCGAGTTGGAGGAGGCGGCGGCGGAGGCGCTGTTCGCCGACGGGCCGGACGGGGTGGGCGACTCGGCCGTCGCCCTGGACGCCAACTTCCGCCCGGCCACCACCGGGGCCGGGTGGCTCGACCCGCCGACGGACCAGCCGCCGTCCACCATCAAGTTCGACGACGCCGCCGCCCTGTTCGCCGACCTGAGCGGGTCCCCCCCGGACAGCGGCACCAACTGGGAAGATGCGAACGCCACCGGGCGGGTGAGCGACAGCGAACTGCTCCGCGCCTACGAGGAAGCGGACCGGCCGGAGAGCGGGGAGGTTCTGCTCCCGCCGCAGGCCAGCATCTTCGCCCGCCGCGACAAGGCGACCGATTCGGACGACCTGCTGGCCGCAGACGCCGACGGGTCGGGCGAGCTATTTGTCCCGCC
>CANJKY010000419.1 GCA_947474875.1 Gemmataceae bacterium | reverse complement strand
TCAACGACGTGACCGGCCTCCGCGGCGACCCGGACATGGCGCGGGTGGCGGTCGAGTCCGGGGCCGGGGTGGTCGTCATGCACATGAAGGGCAACCCTCAGACTATGCAGCTTGACCCGAACTACGCCGATGTGGTGGGCGAGATCGGCGCGTTCTTCGACGAGCGGATCGCGGCACTGACCGCTGCCGGCATTCCGCGGGACGCCATCTGCCTCGACCCCGGCATCGGGTTCGGCAAGAAGCTCGACCACACGCTCACGCAGTTGGCGAACCTGGACGCTTACAACCGGTTCGGCCTGCCGGTGTGCCTGGGGGTGTCGCGGAAGGGGTTCCTCGGGCAGATCACCGGCCGTGAGCGGCCGGAGCGGATGCCGGCGTCGCTGGCGGTGGCGTGCTTCGCCGTGGCGCAGGGGGCGGCCCACGTGCTGCGGGTCCACGACGTGGCCCCGACGAGAGACGCGGTGAAGGTGTGGGAGGCGATGAGCAAGCATAAGGGTTGAACGCCTCGATGCTCTGGCGGATGCACCCCCCACCCGTCGTCGGCTGACGCCGTCGCCGGCCTCCCCCGCAAGGGGGGAGGTGAAGAGGGTGGCTGTTCGGTGAGGAATGTGATTTCCAACGAGACTCTACACCTCCCCCCCTGCGGGGGAGGTCGATCCGGGGAGCGCAGCGACCGGAGCGGGTGGGGGGTGCTCAACGCGCCTATCCGCCTCATTTCACCCGCCGCGATCAGCCGTCGATCGGCTAGTATGTTGTCATGTCCCCCCGCTACCTCGTGTCGTTCGACTCCCGCAAGGCCATCCACCGGTTCACCGACGTGCTGGTGATCGGCGCCGGCATCGCCGGGCTGCGGGCCGCACTCGAAGTGCCGCCCGACCTGGACGTGCTGGTGGTGACGAAGGACCGCATCACCGAGAGCAACAGCAGCTACGCCCAGGGCGGTATCGCCAGCGTGCTCGGCAAGGACGACCGGTTCGAGAACCACGTCGAGGACACGCTCGTCGCCGGCGACGGGCTGTGCGACCCCGAGGTGGTGGAGATGGTCGTCCGCGAGGCCCCGCACGAGATCGAAAAGCTCGTGACCTGGGGCACCCGGTTCGACCTGGAGAACGGGGCGCTGGCCCTCACCCGCGAAGGCGGGCACAGCCACCGGCGGATTGTGCATGCGCTCGGCGACGGCACCGGGCACGAGGTGATGCGGGCGATCATCGAGCGGGCGAAGGCGGCCGAGAACGTCACCCTGTGGGACGACACGTTCACCCTCGACCTGCTGACTGCGGACGGGGCGTGCGTCGGGGCGGTCTGCTGGCGGCCGGGCATCACCAAGGAACTCATCTGGGCGAAGCAGGTGGTGCTGGCGTCCGGCGGGTGCGGGATGGTGTACCGCGAGACCACCAACCCGCCGGTCGCCACCGGCGACGGCATGGCGGCGGCGTACCGCGCCGGAGCCGAACTGCGGGACATGGAGTTCATGCAGTTCCACCCGACGATTCTGTACGTGGCGGGGTCGGCCCGGTACCTGATCTCCGAAGCCGCCCGCGGGGAAGGGGCATACCTGCGGGACGTTCACGGCGAGCGGTTCATGCTGAGCGACGACCCGCGGCACGAACTGGCCCCGCGGGACGTGGTGGCCCGCGCCATCTTCCGCACGATGGAACGCACCCAGCACCCGAACGTGTACCTGGACCTGTCGCACATCCCGCGCGAAACGGTGCTGTCGCGGTTCCCCGGCATCAACCAGGTGTGCAAGGGGTTCGGCCTGGACATCACGAAGGACCGCATCCCGGTGCGGCCCGGCGCCCACTACATGATGGGCGGGGCGACGGTGGACGCGGACGGGCGGACGACGCTGCCGAACCTGTGGGCGGCGGGCGAAGTGACCAGCAGCGGGCTGCACGGGGCGAACCGGCTGGCGTCGAACAGCCTGATCGAGGGGCTGGTGTACGGGGCGCGGTGCGGGCGGGGGGCGGCGGAGGCCGCCCGGCGGATGCCGACCACGCTGGCCGCGCTGCCGCTGCGGCACACCATCCCGGACGCCATCCCGGACCCGCTGGACGTGGCCGACGTGACCAACAGTTTGCGGGCGCTGATGGTGCGGAAGATGGGCATCGTCCGCGACCGCGCCCGACTGGACGAGGCGCGAACCGACGTGGACTTCTGGTGCCGGTACGTACTCGCCCGTGAGTTCAAGGACCGGGCCGGGTGGGAACTCCAGAACCTGCTCACGGTGGCCCGGCTGATGATCGACTCGGCCGCCCGCCGCACCGAGTCCCGCGGCACCCACTTCCGCAGCGACTACCCGGCCCGCGACGACGCCGGCTGGGGCAGGCGGCACGTCGTTTGCCCGGCGGCGGTCTGAGCACACCGGCGGCCCGCCGGTGCCACGGTAGACAGAATTAATCGGTCACTTTCTTCGTGGCACCGGCGGCCCGCCGGTGTGCTCAACCGGATCGAACGCCTGTGGCACGAACCCCGGCAGGTCCGCCTTATCGACGGCGAAGGCGTACACCCGGAACGGAGCGGTCGCGACGAAATCATTGTCGGCCGTCACCAGCAACAACCGCCGCCCGTCGGGCAGGTCCGGGCCGAACGCCAGGCCCTCGAACTTCTCCGGGCAGTCGTTGCCGGCGATCTTGTATGCCGGGGCCAGCAGGTCGAGGAACAGCGTCTTCTTCACCGGCACGATGTCGGCCGGCAGGCGGAGGGCGGGCAGGGCGTCCACCCGGCTGACGTCGGTCGCGGCCGCCAGGTCGATGCGGTACACCTTCTTGGCCTTCGCGTCCTGGCCCGCCCGGCTGTCCCGTTCGAGCACCAGGAACTCGTGATCGTTGACCGCCAGGATTTCGCTCACCCCGTTCGCCGGGTCGTCGAGCGGGTACACGAACTCCCGCGATTTACTCTTGCCCAGGTCGAGTTCGAGGAGGCGGCAGTGCAGCCCGGCCCGCTCGTTCTTGTCGTTCAGCCCGCCGTCCTGGATGAGCGGGCTTTGCATCGCGCCGACCAGCTTGCCCCCGTCCGGGGTGATGGCCAGGCCCTCCATCCCGCGGTTGGGCTGGCGGCCGGCGGTGCTCTTCGGGGGCAGTTCGTCGGTCGGGGCCTTGCCGGGGGCGGCGGTGTGGAACCGGGCCGGAATCGGGAGGCTCCGCCGCCGCTTCCCGGTCGCATCAAACTCGTACACCACCGGGCCGTACTCGTCGGCGATGAACACCGCCCCGTCCCGGCCGACGCGGACCCCTTCCGGGTCGAGCCGCAGGTTCTTCTCCGGCTCCTGGTGCTTGAAGGCGTGGAGCGAGCCGACGAACCGCTGCGCGTCCTCGGTCGTGAGCAGGGTGGTGGCGGTCAGCTTGAGCGACACGGCCGGCGACTTGCCGGGTTCCACCCGGATGTCCATGCGGTGGTAGCGACAGGCGTAGTCGTTCACCCCGTCCTTCGGCCCGCGGTCGGAGGCGAGCACGTACTCGGTCCCCCGCCCGGTGTAGGCGACGGCCGAGCCGAGGCCGCCGAGCCGGTCGTGCGGGATGCCGTCGGGCGACCGGCCCGTCAGGCCGGACAGGTCGCTCGCGTCGCCTGGAAGGGTGCCGACGCCGACGAGGGTGACGTCGGCCCGCGCCGCCCCGGTGGCCGCGGCGAACAGGGAGCACAGGACCGACAGCCGTAGCAACCGCACGAGCGCCTCGGGGTGGGGGGAGCCGGGTCGGGCGGGGACCTCAGTAGTCGCCCGGGATGTCGCCGGCGTCGCGGGTAACGATGGCGGCGAGGGTGGCCGGGGCGATCGACTGGCGGACGAATTTCACGCTCCCGTCGGCGAAGCAGGCGTTAATCCCGCCTGAGTGGAAACTGTAGAACTCGCTGTCGTTGGTGCAGTTGATGATGCACGGCCCGCCGGTCGTCCAACTCGTGCCCGGCGTTCCGGGGATCACCCCGTCCACACTGAACCCGCAGTCCGGGTCCGCCCACCCCCACCCGTCGGCGGTCGGCCCGCCGGTCACCTTCCCCTGCTGGTACAGGCTCGGCCGGCCGGCGTCCTCGGCGATCAGGATGGTGTTGCTGGTGCCGTCGGTGATGGCCAGGATGGGGGTGTCGACCTCCTTCGCCAGCGCCCCGAGCGCCTCGTCCCCGGCGGCCGACCCGGGCACCGGGAAGTTGGGGATGCCGTTGGCCGTGTAGAACCGGCGGCGGATGGCGTTCACGCTGCCGTAATCACCCGGGGCGATGCCGTTCGGGGCGGGCATGCGGGTGGCGGTGCTCGGGCAGACGAACAGCTTGAACGCCGTGTTCGAGGTGGTCAGGTTGGTGCCGGTGTTCCACTTGGTGTTCATGTCCCACAGCCGGCCGACGTTGTCCTGTTCGACGTAAGCCAGGGCGACCGGCGTCCACGACCGGAACTTGCTCACCCCGCCGACCGTCACCCGGCTGGCCGGGAACTTGTTGTCGTTCGCCCCGGCGTAGTTGTGCAGCGCCAACCCGAACTGCTTCAGGTTGTTCTGACACGACATGCGGGCGGCCGCCTCCCGCACCTTCTGCACTGCCGGCAGGAGCAGGCCGATGAGGATGGCGATGATGGCGATGACGACGAGTAACTCGATCAGCGTGAACCCGTGGCGCAGGTGACGAGACATTCGCGGTTCGACCTCGGGGTGGGGATAAAGTCGACAGCGAAATGAATACCCGTCGAACGCCTGCCGCCATC
>CANJKY010000418.1 GCA_947474875.1 Gemmataceae bacterium | reverse complement strand
GGAACGGCCGAAGGCCGTTCCCATTTCGCCTCTCGCTTCCGCCGCCGAGCGGCGGCCGTTCGCGCCTTCATCGCCACCCGGAACGCCACCCCGTACAGCCACCCGCTCAGCGACCCGGACACCGCCCCGGCCGAGCGGACGAGCACCAGGAACGTGGCCTGGAAGGCGTCCTCGGCGTCGTGCGGGTCGGCGGCCACCCGCCGGCACACGCCCCACACCGTGCCAGCGTGGCGATGCACCAGCCGCTCGAACGCGACCGGGTCGCGACGGGCGGCGTACTCCGCCAGCAGCACGCCGTCCGGGGTGGAATCGTCGGGTGCGGAGCGGAGCAACAGGTTGAGTGCGGGTGGTCGCATCGGCCTCCGTGGGTTAACTCGTCCGACGCAGGTAGTGCCCGCCGACCGCCCGGCGCGTACACCTTCCGTCTAAAATGCCCGAAACCCTCTCCGCATTCCACGCGAATCGGCTGCCATGACCCCCGACCTCGTCACCTACCACCCGCACGGCCCGGCGGCCGTCGTCACCATCAACCGGCCTGACAAGCGGAACGCCCTCAGCCGCGCTCTCATCGCTGCCCTTACGGCCGCATTCCGCAAAGCCGCGGACGACCCCGCCGCCCGGTGCGTCATCCTCACCGGCAGCGGCCCGGCGTTCTGCGCCGGCATGGACCTGGACGAACTCCGCGGCACTGTCGAGAACGCGGCTGAGGCGGAACTGGTGTGGGACGACGCGGCCAAACTGTCCGCACTGTACTCGCTCATCTACGAGCTGCCGAAGCCGACCATCGCGGCGGTGAACGGGGCGGCGGTGGCCGGCGGGGCCGGGCTGATGACGGTGTGTGATTTAGCCGTGAGCGTGCCCACGGCGAAGTTCGGCTACCCGGAGGTCCGCCGCGGGCTGGTGGCGGCGATGGTCATGCCGCACCTGCTGCGGCACGTCGGCGAGCGGGCCGCCCGGTGGATGCTGCTGGCCGGCGAGCTGATCGACGCCGCCGAGGCCCTGCGGATCGGGCTGATTAACGCGATCGTCCCGCCGGAACAGTTGATGAGTTCGGCCGAGGCGTGGGCAAAGCTGCTGGCCGAGGGCGGGCCGAAGGCGCTGGCGACGACGAAGGATCTGCTGCGGCGGTGCAGCGTGCAGGCGGTGCCGGTGGCGGAGTTGGCGAACGCCAGCGCCGAGCCGCGGCTGACCGACGAGTGCCGCGGCGGGCTGACCGCGTTCTTCGACAAGCGCCCGACCCCGTGGGTGTGACTATTCGTCTTACCGCCGCTTGGAGTCGCGCTCCTTCTTCTTGCGGGCGTTGTCGGCCGCCGTCCGCCGCAGGTTGCCCAGGATGCGGTTCGTTTCGGCGACGAGGCCCCGACCCTCGGCTTGGACCGAGTTGCCCTGCCCGAGCAGCACCTGCCGGGCTTTCTGCAGGTGTTCCATCTCCTCCCGCACCTTGTCCGCGTCGGGCAGCGGCACCCGCGGCTCGACGTGGGTTTTGACGATCTCCTCCAGCCGCTTCCGCTCGACCGACGCGAGCGCCCAGGTGGCGCGGTGGACGAACTCCCGCACCTTCGGCAGGGAGTAGTGGATGCGGTTCTTGGCCTGTGTCCACTGCGACACGTCGGCCTGCGAGGCGTGCAGCTTCTCCTCGACCGCCAGTGACTGCCGGAACGCTGCTTCCATGTCGCCCCGCACCGCGTTCGCGCTCAGCCGGGCCGACTCGATGTTCGCCTCCAGGCCGAGGATCGACCGCCACAGCGCTTCCAGCGCCTGCCACTGGTCCAGCGACACGTCCGGCTCGCCGCCCGCGGCGGGGGTCGTTACCTGGGCTTCAGAAAGTTGCTCGGAGGAGTCCACACCGCACCTCCCGGATCGCGGAGCACAGCACCACGAAGACATGACGCCGGTGTGCGGTGATGATTTCAGGGTGACTGCCGGCGGGCCATCTCCCCGCCGGACACCTACGCCCTCGGTTTCGCCCAGTACAGGCCGGCCGGGAGGATTTCCGGCGGGGCGGCCACCACCCGGGCCACCTCCCGCATGTACTCGGCGTACCACGCCCCGCTCAGGAACTCCCGCACCGCCTCCGGGCTGGAGTACAGCTGGAACACGCTCACCACGTCCGGGTCGGTTTCGCACAGGCAGAAGAAGTACGCCTCGTGCGCCGGGTTCGCCTCCGCCCGCGGCTTCACGTACTTCTCCCACACCCGCACGAACTCGTCCCGCCGGCCGGGCTGGGTGCGGTGGCGGACGAACAGGGCCGTCTGGCTCATCGGAAGTCACCTGGCGGCGTCACGGCTTCAACTGGCGGAGCACGTCGGACATGCTGATCACCCCGACGATCACCTCCTGCTCGATCACGAACAGGTGGTGGATTTTGTACCGCAGCAGGTCGGCCACCACCTCGGCGGCGGTGCGGTCCTTGGTGGTGGCGAACACCCCGGGGGTCATGATCTCGCCGACGGTGGTGTGGTCGGCCAGTTCGATCTCGTACCCGTCCTTCAGCCGGCCGGTGACGGCCACCCGCTCGCTCACCCCGACCGGCAGCCCCACCTCCCGCTCGTGGACCAGGATGTCCGTCACCGTCACCACCCCGACCGGCCGGCCGGCCTCGTTCACCACCGGGGCGGCGGTCACGTCCCGGTCGAGCATCATGCTCAAGGCGTCGCGGACGGTGGCCGACTCGGCGACGGAGATCGGGTTGTCGGTCATCAGGTCGGCGGCGGTGTCGGCGTGCAGGGTGAGCCGCGGCGGGTGGGTGAGGGACGACATGGGGTGATCTCGGCGGGAGGGCGACGGGCCACGGATCAGTTGAGCGAATCCGGCCGGCGGAGTCAAGCGGCCGGCGTCTACAATACCGGCCCGCACGCCCGGAGCCGGTGATGCCCGTCGACCCATTGAACCCGCCGCCGCTGACCCCCGACCTGCCCGGCGTGGGCGGGCGGATCAAGGTGCAGTCGGACGACTTCCGGGTGGAGGAAATCCCGTCCTACGAGCCGTGCGGAAGCGGCGAACACCTGTACCTGTGGGTGGAGAAGCGGGACGTGGGGCCGGAGTTCTTCGCCCGCACCATCGCCCAGCGGCTCGGGGTGCCGGTGGGGGCGGTCGGCACGGCCGGGCTGAAGGACCGCCACGCCGTCACCCGCCAGTGGGTGAGCGTGCCGCAGGAGGCCGAACCGCTGCTGACGAAGCTGGACGGCGGCGGGATCACGCTGCTGAGCCACTCGCGGCACACGAACAAGCTGAAGCCGGGGCACCTGAAGGGGAACCGGTTCGACATCCTCATTCGCGATGCCGACCGGTCGAAGGCTGACGCCGCAACCGCCGTACTGGACCGCATCCGCTCACACGGCCTGCCGAACTACTACGGCCCGCAGCGGTTCGGCCGCGACGGCGGGAACATCGACCTCGGGTTCCGCTGCCTGGCCGGCTCCCAGCCGAAGCGGTTGCGGCCGTTCGTGTACAAGTTCGCGCTGTCGGCGGTGCAGTCGCTGTTGTTCAACGACTACCTCGGGCGGCGGCTGGCGGACGGGCTGTTCCGCACCGTGCTGAGCGGCGACGTGATGGCCAAATGGCCGGCCGGCGGGCTGTTCGTGGCCGAGGACGTGCCGACCGAACAGCGGCGGTTCGACGCGCGGGAAACGGTGACTGCCGGGCCGATGTTCGGCCGGCACACGTTCGCGGCGGCGGGGCCGGCGGCCGAGCGGGAGGCGGGGGTACTGGCCGACCACAAGCTGACTCCACGGTCGTTCGACGGGTTCGGCAAGCTGATGGGCGGCACCCGCCGGCACAACCTGATCTACCTGGACGACCTGACGGCGACGTGGGAGGACGTCGGCCTGCGGCTGGCGTTCACCCTGCCGAGCGGGTGCTACGCCACCGTACTGCTGCGGGAGGTGATGAAGGCGGACTCGATGGACGAGGGGGCAGGCGACGAGTGACGCTCCTGTTCCCTTCCGGTCGTTCCCGGCGTATACTTCACCCGCTCACCACCGGGTGAGCGCCTGGGGGGCGATAGGTTTCGACCGGGCAAGTTGAGCGACCGTGTGGCGTGCCGAGGTTGATCGGTTGGCCTCGTAAATAGCCGATCAAAAATTTAACTGCTGAAGCGCAGTACTCCCTCGCGGCGTAACACCCGCGGGCCGTTTCGGGTCCTTCTCCCGAGAGGATTCGATCCGGACGCAATTCGGGATCGCGGGCGTCTGAGTTTCAGGGCAACCTGACACGATTCGGTGGCGACGCTTGCTAAAAAACCTGACCGATAGCGAGCGCCGCACCCTGCTTGTTGGGGGCGGCGGGAGCGAACACGGGGCGGCCGTCTGGTAGGCCCCGAGCCTTAACAAGCTACGCACGTAGAGGCCGGTCGGTCGGTGCTTCGGGACCCGGGATCGATTCCCGGCGCCTCCAATGGACGAAGTTGCAGGATCTGGCAGCGAGCCGCACGGGGAAGCAGAACCTGCTTCCCCGTCGGCGTTTCCGGCAGACCCATTCCGCTCCCTGCCACTCCCCGCCGGACGCTGCTGTGTCTGTTTTTGCACCTCCGGTGCGCCGCTTTTCGCGCCGCCTGTCGGCACCCAGTTGGCCGCCTTCTCGCAGGCCGATTCGGGTTCGTGGGGAGCATCTTCGGCAACCACGCAGTACGGTGGTGATACTGTCCCCGTCGGGCGAACTGCCGAGTTGGCTGCGTTAGCGAACGCACCCGGCCGGCT
>CANJKY010000417.1 GCA_947474875.1 Gemmataceae bacterium | reverse complement strand
TGACGGGTGAGGGGGTCTTCCCGGCCCTCGCGGATTCCACCCGAGCTATGCCGACGCTTGACCGGCCCGGAGTGGTGGCGGTATCCTCTCACACATCGACCGCAGAGGACTCCGGGTGACAAACTGGACGCTCAATGGCGATCGGCTCATCCGGCTGCCGCCGGTGGACACCAAGGCGAACTACCTCGCCGGCTTCTGGCGGTGGGTCGAACTGCTAGCTGCCGACGATTACGCGGGTGCGCTTGAGGCTCTCCATTGGCCGACAACGACGGATTGGACACCCGAGGCACTCAGGGAGCGGATCACCACGTTCTGGGGCGGCGGCAAACCCTGGTCCGTCGTGATTCCGAATGAGCGGTTAATCGCGGTGATTAACGACTCGGCCGAGTTCCAACCGCAGAACTCCGAAGGGTGGGGTTGGTTCCTGGCCCAGGTACCAGTGACGACCGAGCCGGCCGACCCGAAGGACGACACGATTCCGCTGATGGGCGTAGCCAGTTCGTTCTTCGTGCGGCCACTCGGCGAGCACTACGTCTTCGAGCACGAAATTTTCCACCTGTGAACCGATAGCAAAGCCGCAAGCGGCTTTGCGGATCACGCCCGCACGGCACCGCCGTTCACCCGCAGCGTCTGGCCGGTGACGAACTTGCTGGCCGGGCTGGCCAGCCACACCGCCGCCGCGGCCATGTCCTCGGGCAGGCCCCACACCCCCAGCGGGGTTTCGCCCCGCACCCGGTTCTGCCACTCGGCCGACGCCGTCTCGCCCCACGCCGTCCGCACCCAGCCGGCGGCCAGGCAGTTCACCCGCACCGCCGGCGCGAGCGACACCGCCAGGCTACGGGTGAAACACACCACCGCCCCCTTCACCGCCGCGAACAACTGCCCGCTGTCCCCGCCCATGCCCGTCTCGGCCTGGTCCCAGCCGACGGTCAGGATCACCCCGCGGCCCCGCTGCACCATCTTCGCCCCGATGGCGCGGCTGAGCCGCATGGTGGCCTTCAGATCCACGCTCAGCAGGGTGTCCAGCTTCTGTTCGAACGACCACCTGCCGGCGTCGCCGGTCAGGGTGTCGGCGCCGGCGTTGCACACCAGCACGTCCAGTCCGTCACCCCACGCTTCTTCGGCCAGCCGGTCCACCTGAACGGGGTCGCTCAGGTCGGCCAGCCGGGTGTCGGTGCCGACGCCGTACTTGGTCAGGTGGGCGGCGACGGCGGCGGCCTTGTCGGCCGACCGGCCGTGGACGATCACTCCGGCGCCGTTGTCGGCGAACGCCTCGGCGATGGCCCGGCCGATGCCGGACGTGCTGCCGGTGACGAGCGTGCGGTACCCGCTCAGGTCCCGCTTGCGGAGCGGCTGGCGGGCGAGCGACAGGGTGACGCCGGACCGGTCGGGCAACTCGGCCAGCAGTTCGCCGACGGTGCGGCGGAGCAGCGGGTGGACGGCGTCGTCAGCGATCTCAGCCAGCGGCACCAGCACGAACGTCCGCTCGTGCATCCGCGGGTGCGGGATGGTGGCCTGCTCCTCGTCCAGCACCAGGCTGTCGTACAGCAGCAGGTCCAGGTCGAGGGTGCGGGCGGAACTCGGGGACCCGCGGTCGCGGCCGAGGTCGTGCTCGATGGTGAGGAACAGCCGCAGCAGCGGCAGCGGGGCGATGTCGGTGGCGATGACGGCGGCGGCGTTCAGGAACGGCGGCTGGCCCTCGAACCCCTCCCCCCGCGGGTCGGTCTCGTAGTACGACGACACGTTCAGCACCCGCACCCCCGGCTCGGCCCGCAGGCGGCGGACGGCGGCGTCCAGGTTGGCCCGGCGGTCGCCCAGGTTGCTGCCGAGCGCGAGGTGAACGGTTGGCATGGGAGACAACAGAAAGGGACAGGGAACAAGTAGAAAGGAACAAGGCGGGGCTGCCCCCTGTCCCTTGTTCCTTTCTACTTGTTCCCTGTCCCTTAGTCCGTCAGGGCGGTCTACTTCTTCTTCGCGTCGGCGGCCGGGGCGGCGGCGTCCCCTTCGGCCGCCTCCTTCTTCGCCTTCTTCTTCAGCACGATCTTCTGCACCCGCGTCTTGGGCAGGCCGTACGGGCTGCGGTCGGCGAACTTGCCCGCCTCCTGCATCTGCAGGATCCGCTCGACGCGGGTGAGCACGCACCGGTTGCGGGCGCCGCCGGACTTCCGCTTCAGGCTCTTATCGATGGACATGGCTGGGTCGCGGTACGGAGGGTGGAACTCGGAAACCGCCATCATATCGGCGAGTGGAGGGCCGACAAGAGCCACCTCAGCAGCAGCAGCACACCGGGGTGCCGCCCATCATCAGGCAGCAGGTGCAACCGCCCTTCATGCACGCCATCAGGCAGTCGCAGCACCCCTGGATCATGGCTTCGCACCCCTTGTCCCCGCTGGTGCAGGTGACGCAGCAGCCGTCCTTGGTCATTTCGACTTTGCACGCGCCCATGGTCAGGTTGCAGGTGCACACCACCATGCCGTTCATCATGCAGCACACGCTGCACATGCCGCCGGCCATCATGGTACACAGGTTCTGCATCATGGTGCAGGCTGCCGGGTCGTCGCACACGCACGTCATCTTCATCCCGCCGGCGCACTTCTCGACTTTCATCGAGCAGCGGGGCACCATCACCATGTTCGGCGTCATGGTCGGCATCCCGCCGCCCATCGGCATCCCGCCCATCCCCATACCGGCCCCGGGCATTCCCATCGCCGAGCGGTCCATCATCATCGCGGTGGTCATGATTGAATCCTCTGGGGGCACGGGTTGGCGCGACGGCGACGGGTGGTCCCCTCACCCGCCGACCGTGTTTCTGTTTGCCCGCACCGAGAAAGCGGGCGAAATCATCTGGGCAACTTGATTTCCCCACCGAGCGGGGTAGTATTGGTCTAGAATCACGATTAAGATTACGATGTTAGTCGTGATTAATTCCTGTTGCTCCCGGAGCACGCCATGTTGACCCACCGGTTCCAGGACCTCGTCTCATCCGCTGCGGTCACCACCCCGGTGGCCCTGATGGGGTGTGCGTTCGTCCCGTGTCCGGTCGGCGTGCTCGTTCCGTTGGCTCAGGTCGCTCAGGTTCAGGAGATCTACCGGATCGCTGCCGAGCGGACCCGCGAGCAACTGACGCCCCATCGCCCGCTCCGCATCCCGGCGTTCTCGCGGAACTGAGCGAATTCAGCACAATCACGCCGACCGCCGGAATACATCCGGCGGTCGCTTCGTTTCCGGGTGGTACGATAACGGAATTGGTAGGCGTGAGCTACACCGACCGGCGGTGGCACTTCTCACTCCGTCAAAATGACTATCCTCATCCGGAAAGTGCGTGAACGTGGTAGTCGATCCTACACGGTAGCCAGGAAGTGGGCGGCGGTGAACACCAGCCCGACGTGGTGGTGCCAGCCGGCCCAGGTGCGGCCTTCGAAGTGGTCCAGCCCCAGCCCCGCCTTCAGCCGCTCGAACTGCTCGAGCGCGGCCGGCAGGCGGGCGCCGTCCCCGGCGGTCAGCCCGCGGGCGGCCAGCCCATCCGCGAACGACGGCGAGGTACGGTACCCGTCCTCGGCGTCCACCGGCCGGGCGGTCGGGTCTTCGGCCCGCACCACGTCGAGCAACTCCAGCGCGATCTCGGCTTTCGTCTGCCCCCGGCGGTGGTCGTCCGGGATGGTCCGCTCGGCCTGCTCGGCGTGGTCCTTCAGCCACTGGCCTGGCAGGTACAGACGGGCCGCCAGCGGCAGGTACCCGCCCGGTCCGGCCCGCCCCAGCACCACCGCCACCTGGCAGTTCAGCTTCTTGCCCACCGCCCGCGCGTACTGCCGCTGCACCCCGACCGAGTGCCGCCCCTTCTTCACGAACACCCCGTCGTGGATCACCCACGCGGCGGCCGGGTCCGGCGGGGCGGTCGCCCGCACGGCTGCGAGCAGGCGGTACACGTCCCACGGGCTGTGGCTGACGAAGTGCTGCAAGGCTTGGGACAGGTCGGCCTCGACGGTCATCACCGCCGCGGCCGCCGCCGCGATCGCCTCCACGTTCTTCCGCTCGCCCGGTTCGAGCAGCCCCCGCAGGTACGCCCGGCACCGCAGGAACTGGTCCGACCGCTGGAACACCGGCCGCAGCCCGGCGACGAACGTCTCGAACCGGGCGAGGCGGTCGCCGGCGAGTGGCAGAGTCGGGCGGATGGCCGAACTCCGGCGGGGGGTCTGCGGGGCGGCGACAGGCGGGGTCATGCGGCACCCAGCAGGACCGGCGGTTCGACCCCGAGCGGCTGTCGCCGGTCCGGTTCGGCCGCCGACGCGCGGATCAGCGCGAACACCGCCACCGGCACCTCGAACCCGCTCGCCCAGCCGATCTCCTGCTGGTCGGTAGCGCCCCAACCGCCCTGCGGCGAGCAGCCGAGCCAGAAGTCGCCGGCCCGCGGGGTGGCGGAGTCGTCCGCCACGGCCAGCCGGAAGTGCCCGGCGAGTTCGGCGACGGCGGCCGAGTAGGAGTCGGAATGATCGCCGCGAAGGACGACGCGGGTGATCGGGAGTTGGCGGTTTCGCCAGAGCACGCGGAGCACGGGTAATCCTCGGTAGGGTGGGCCGCCGGATGCGGCGACGACCAACAATCAGGGCCAAAGATGATTTACTTTATCTTGTTGGTCATGTTGATAAAGAATACCCGGCTACGACTCCATGTCAAGCAGGAACAGCGAGGGGACGGCCACTCCGTCAGGTGACGTGTGTC
>CANJKY010000416.1 GCA_947474875.1 Gemmataceae bacterium | reverse complement strand
GTGGTTGGCACCCTCCGTGTGCGGTTCGGATTGACGGCACACGGAGTGTGCCTACCACTCTCAATACCTTACTTCATCTGCCCGCTGTGGCCCTTGATCTCGCCCACCGGCTCGGCCCGCCCGCCCAGGTGCTTGGCCAGGAACTGCTCGCTCACGGCGAAGAAGTGCAGCCGGTTCTCCGGGCGGGCGAACCCGTGCCCCTCGTCCGGGTACAGCACGTACTGCACCTCCTTCTTGTTCTTCCGCATGGCCTCGACGATCTGGTCGCTCTCCGCCTGCTTCACCCGCGGGTCGTTCGCCCCCTGGCCGATGAGCAGCGGTTTGGTGATCTGGTCCGCCCGGTAGATGGGCGAGCACTTCTCCAGGAAGTCCTTGTCGTCGCCTACCCGCTTGGCGAACATCGCCTTCATCGGCGCCCAGTACGGCGGGATGGTGCCGAGCAGGGTGTTCAGGTTGCTCGGACCCACGATGTCCACCCCGCAGGCGAACTGCTCCGGGGTGAAGGTGAGGCCGACGAGGGTGGCGTACCCGCCGTAGCTGCCGCCCATGATGGCCGTCTTCTTGGCGTCGACGGTGCCGGCCTTGGCGAAGTGGTCCACCGCGTCGATCAGGTCCTGGTGCATCTTGCCGGACCACTCCTTGTTGGCCGCGTTCAGGAACCCTTTCCCGTACCCGGTGCTGCCGCGGAAGTTCACCTGGATGACGGCGTACCCGCGGTTCGCCAGCCACTGCACCATCCCGCTGTACCCCCAGGTGTCTCGCGCCCACGGCCCGCCGTGGACGAGCAGCACCGCCGGCAGGTTCTTGTGCTCCACCCCAACCGGCAGGGTAGCGTACCCGTGGACGGTCAACCCGTCCTTCGCCTTGAACTCGAACGGCTGCATCTGCGCCAGCTTCACCCCCTCCAGCTTGCGGTTGGTGGTGAACAGCAGGTCGGCCTTCTTGGTCGCGCGGTCGTACAGGTAGAACGCGGCCGGGCCGTCGTCGGTCACGTAGGACACCACCCACTTCGCCTTTTCCGCCGTCTGGCTGCCCACGCTGAAGTCGCCGCGGGCCACCTTCGCCAGCGCCGCGAAGTCGTCCTTCACGCTGTCGTCCAGCACGGTCCACTCGGTGCGGGCCTTGGTAAACGACACAGCCAGCGGGATCCGCTTGTCGTCGTCGATCATCGCCCCGCCCACGTCGTACTGCTTGTCCTCGGCGATCACGGTTTCCTTACCGGACGCCACGTCCAGCTTCACCAACCGCAGGGCGTTGGCGTCGCCGCTGTGGATGAGCCAGACGGTGTTCGGGTCGGTGCCGAACCCGGCGAGCTGCGCCTGGTCGTCGGCCCCCACGCTCTTGACCGTCTTCCACTTGCCGTCGTCGCCCTTCACCTTCACCTCGTATCCGCCGTCCGGCTTGGCGATTGTGCAGCCGCGGACCTGGAACTTGGCGTCGGAGTCGAACCCGACCGCCCCGCCGGGGTTCTGGGTGTCCAGCTTCTCCTCGCCGCTGTCCAGCTTGATGCGGTGCATGTCGAACGCCGCCTTGTCCCGCTTGTTCATGCCCACCAGCACCTCGTTCGGGTGGTGCTTGTCCAGGTCCACCCCCTGCACCCGCACCCCGTCGAACGGGGTGAGCTCGCGGGTCGTCTTCGCCTTCACGTCCACCGCGAACAGGTGGAAGTTCTCGTCCCCGCCCTTGTCCTGCATGTACAGCAGGTGCTTGCCGTCGTGCGCCCAGAAGAACTGGCGGATGCCCCGCTTCGGGTCCTGGGTGACGGCGACCGCGTCGTCCGCCTTCTTGTCCGTCGGGTACACCCACACCTGGAGGACGTTCTTGTCGTCCGGCCGCAGGTAGGCGATGTACTTGCCGTCCGGGGAGATTTGCGGGCCGGTCTTCTCCGGGTTGCCGAACAGCACCTCCCGCGGGATGAGAGGGGGCAGGTCGGCGAACGCCGGGGCGCCAGTTCCGAAGAACGTGGCCGCGGCGAACAGGGATGCGATGGCAGCGCGCATGGTGGAGGGAACCTCCGGGTGACGGGACTCGGGCGATGCGGGGTATTCGCCCGCGACCTTAATGTATTTCGTGAGCGGCCGGGTTTACCCCGGCCGTCCGGACGGCCGGGGTAAACCCGGCCGCTCGCCTCAAATCAATTCCACCCGCAGTCGGCCCGGCAGCATCTCGAACGTCGCCTCCGTCACCCCGTCGGCGGGTTTGCAGAAGAACTCGCCGTCGGCGTGGACGCACAGCGGGGTGTGGCCGGTCACCCGCACGGCCGAGGTGGTGCCGCTCACCAGCTTCGGGTGGTTCGTGGGCAGCTTCCCGACGATCAGCCCCGGCAGGTACCGCACCAGCTCCCACCGGCTCACGTCGGCCACGTGCAGGTAGTCGAACCGGCCGTCGTCCAGCTTCGCACCCAGGGTGATCGGGAACCCGCCCTCCTTCTTGCCCACGTTCACCGTCAGCGCCAGGGTTGGCCGCGTCGCCTCCCGGTCGTCGAACCGCACGCTCAGGGCGGGGGCCTGGTAGTGCCACCACATCGCCCGCAGGAACGCCAGCGCGTACAGCGGGATGCTGCGGAGCCAGCGGATCTTCCGGGATTCGAACGCCACCATGCCGTTGAACCCGACCCCGGAGCAGTTGACGAAGAACGCCTCCCGCCCGGCCCCGGTGATGCGGCCGACGTCCACCGCCGTCGCCGTCAGCGGCACCTTCCCCTCCGCCTTCCACCACCGGTCCAGGCCGAGGGCGAAGGCGTAGTCGTTGCTCGACCCGAGCGGCCACACGCCGAGAATCGTGTCCGGCCGGTTCGCTTGCAGCAGGCCGTTCGCCACCTCGTGGACGGTGCCGTCGCCGCCGGCGGCAATCACCCGCTCCGCCCCCCGTTCGGTCGCTGCGCGGGCCAACTCCACCCCGTGCCCCGGCCCCTCGGTGGCCACGAGTTCGGCCACCGGCCCGGCCCATACCCTAACCCGGTCGATCAGCTTGCGGGCGCGGCCGCGGCCGGCGTGCGGGTTGTAGATGACGCAGGCGGGCGGAGCGGTCATGGGGGAAGACATACCGGCGGCGGTGGCGAACGTCCGCCCGCCGGCAGGGGGGACGACGTGAACGGACTGTTGGTGATCGACAAGCCCGCCGGGATGACCTCGCGGGACGTGGTGAACCGTGCCCAACTGTGGTTCCCGAAGAAGACGAAAGTGGGGCACACCGGCACCCTCGACCCGCTGGCGAGCGGGGTGCTGGTGGTGTGCGTCGGGGCGGCTACGCGGCTGGCCGAGTACGTGCAGGCGATGGGCAAGACGTACCGCACCCGTATTCTGCTCGGCCACCGCTCCGACACCGACGACGCCGACGGCACCGTCACCCCGGTGGCCGGAGCTGCGGCTGTTTCGGAGCAGGCGATCCGGGAAACGCTGCCGCGGTTCGTCGGCACCATCTCGCAGACCCCGCCGGCGTACTCGGCGCTGAAGGTGGCCGGGCAGCGGGCGCACGACCTGGCCCGCAGCGGGGCGGACGTGAAACTGGCGGCCCGGCCGGTACACGTCTACCGCATCGACCAGCTCGGGTACGAGTGGCCGCACCTCGACCTGGAGATCGACTGCGGGAAGGGGACGTACATCCGCAGCATCGCCCGAGACCTAGGCGATTCACTCGGCATCGGCGGGCTGGTGCAGACGCTGCGGCGGACCCGCGTCGGACCGTTCACCGCCGAGCAGGGTATCGGGTTGAACGCGGCGGACGTGCGGGATCGACTGCGGCCGGTGGCCGAGGCGGTGGGCGAGTTGCCGCGGGTGGAATTGCCCGAAGACTTGGCGGTGCGATTCCGGCAGGGTCAGCGGGTGGCGTGTGCGGCGGCGGACGTGGACACGGCGGCGGTGTTCGGCGGGGCTGAACTGCTCGGCATCGGCGAGGTGAGCGGCGGGCGGGTGAAGCCGAAACTCGTGCTGAACTGAAAAGCCCACCCACGGCTGTGGGTGGGCTTCGAGTGGCTTAGAACTGGTCCAGCCAGAAGTGGTGGCCGCGGTAGTACCGCATCGGCTGGAACAGGTGGTAGTCCCAGCCCGGCTCGCGGAACGGCGGGTACGCCATGTACGCCGGCGGCTTCATGTACGGCTGGCCGGGGTTCTCCGGCCACTTCGGGCTTTGCGCCGGCCAGTAGCTGTGCGGCATGGCGTAATACGGGTAGTAGAAGTGCCGCGGCAGGGGCGGGTCGGCGGCGGTCGCCGGGGCCGACACCCCGGCCCACAGGGCCACCGCCGCGGCCACCGCCAGCAGCTTGCTCAGCACGCGGGTCATGTTCCGTCCTCCGAGATGGTGCCGGGCGGGAGGCCCGCTCGGCCGACGTCCTGTCGCACCGGTCACTACCCCCACAGATCGGACGATTCCCCCGCCGCGTTCGGCCGGGTGTGGGCGGAAAAGCTAAAACGACCCGGCCGGAAGTGCGGCCGCACGACCCCCGCGTGATGCGCCGGCGGCGGGGCGGAAAGTTGCCCGCCGCCGGCCGGAATTCCTCAAGTTCACCACCATGACCCACGACCCGCATCAGTTCTACGACAACCCGCTGATCGCCCGGTACGCCGGGGCGGCCATGAGCGAGCGGTGGGGGCCGCGGCGGAAGTTCCAGACGTGGCGGCGGCTGTGGCTGGCGTTGGCTGAGGCGGAACACGAACTCGGGCTGCTGTCCGCGGACGGCAAGACGCCGCGGATCACGTCGGAACACCTGGCCGAACTGCGGG
>CANJKY010000415.1 GCA_947474875.1 Gemmataceae bacterium | reverse complement strand
TCCGGGTTGAGCATGACCATCGCCCCTTTGACCACGTTCGGCCCGCCGGCGACCGACTTGGCCATGCCGTCGCTGGTGATCTCGTGCAGCGAGTCGGCCTTCGACCGCACCATCCCGCCGTGGATGCTCACCGACTCCTTCCCCTCGATGGCGACGTTGTTCCCCTTGATGGAGATCTGTCCGCCGCTGTCCATCCAGATGCTGCTGTCCCCCACGTGCAGTTGGATGCTGGTGGCGGTGTGGATGTAGATGTGGGCGGCGGTGGAGGCGATGTGGATGCCGTTCTTGACGATCGTCTCCAGGCTGTCGTCGTAGTGCTCGGTGACGGCCCCGGTGACGGTGGCCATGCTGGTGGCGTCGTACTTGGACTCGAACGCCCCCTTCACGTGGTAGAAGGCGGTGCCCGTCTTCACGTCGTGGCTGAAGTTGCCCTCGGACACGGTGATGCTGGTGTGGCTCTTGATCGTCTCGGTGTGCGTGTTCAGCACGTCGATCTTGGCGTCGTGCTTGACCAGGGTGGTCATATCGTACTCGGCCTGGACGGTCAGGTGCTCCTTCCCCTTGCTGTCGTCCGCCCGCATGCCGTTGAAGTTCGCCCCGCCGCCCTTCGGGGTGGTGCGGGACATCATCCCGCTGACCATCCCCTGGTCCGGCAGCTTGCCCGGCGGCACGTGGTCGGCGTTGTACACGCTGCCCAGGATGATCGGCCGGTCCGGGTCGCCCTCCAAGAACCCGACGATCACCTCGTGCCCGATCCGCGGGATGTGGATCACCCCCCACCCCTTGCCCGCCCAGATGGTGGACACCCGCACCCAGCACGAGCTGTCGGCGTCGTGCTGGCCCTCCCGGTCCCAGTGGAACTGCACCTTCACCCGCCCGTACTTGTCGGTGAAGATCTCCTCGCCCGGCGGGCCGACCACCACCGCCGTCTGGGCGCCCCGCACCACCGGCCGCGGGGTGAGCAGCGGCGGGCGGTACGGGAGGGCGGCCGGCAGGCAGGTGAACGTGTTCCGGTACTCGAACGACCCGCCGCCGGTCTCGTAGTCACGGCCGGTCCCGGAGTGCGTCACCTGGGTGAGGACGTACTCGCCGTCCGCGTCGAAGTGCCTTTCCAGGGAGAACTTGTGCCCGGCGGTCAGGTTGCCGCTCACCCCGCCGCCGTGGATGGTGACGGCCCGCGCCGCCTCCTCCTGGAGCCGCAGGGCGAGCACCCGCTCGTTCTGCTCGAAGATCTTCCGCAGGTCGCCGGCCTGGTCGCCGCCGCCGGGGCTGACCCCGTCGTACCACTCGGCGGACCCGCCGGGGTGGGTGTACCGCTCCAGGGCGGGCGTGTCCCCGATCTGGAGTTTGTGGCTGACCGTGCCCACCGTCACCGACGCCGGGATGGAGCCGGTGGCGTCCAGCGGCTGGTGCGGCAGCTCGAAGTTGTGGTCCCACAGCGTCACCGTGCCGGTGCGGAGCTCCTGCACCTTCTCCCAGACGCCGATCAGGCACCCGCCCCGCTTGAGCGTCGGGTCGTACCGGACGGTGGCCGACCCCGGCACCGGCTGATGCCCGGCCGGGTGGTCGGCCAGCACCAGCATGTGCTCGTCCGCCGTGTGGGTGAAGTAGTAGTAGATGCCCTCCTCCTCCATCAGCCGGCTGGCGAACGCGAAGTCCGACTCGCGGTACTGGGTGCAGTAGTCCCGCACCGCCTGCTGCTCCCGCAGGTCCCACTTCACCGTCAGCCCCTCGAACACCGCCGTCAGGATCTCCTTGGCCGTCTTGTGCTGGAAGATGCGGCTCCGCTCCCGGCGGGTGAGCAGCCACAACAGCGGCACCAGCTCCGCCCGGTACGACGTGAACCGGTCGTCGCGGTCGCCCTGGCTGAACCGGCTGACCAGGCCGTGGATGTGCCGCACCCCACCGTCCGGCAGGTCGATCTCGACCGCCGCCGGCTGGCCGAGTACGGCAGCGAAGTCGGCCGGTGCCTCCGCCGGGGCGATCAGACTGAGCTCGAACTGGAATAGCTGGGACAGCCCCTCGGTGCCGTGGAACCCGGTGAGGATGAGCGCGTCCGGCCCGAGGGCGGTGGTCACCCGGTACCGCCGTTCGGATTGCGTGTACGAGTCGGCCATGCCCACCACTTTCGCCCGGGCACCGGCTGGTGGCAACAGTAAAGCGGATGTGATTCCTCCGGACGGGTAGGATAACCGGGCGCCGACTTCCCCTTGACCCCCTTTCCGGCCCGCCGTATGTCCCCCCCGCCCGCGGAACCCGGCCACGTCCCCGTGCTGGCCGACGACACCCTGCGTCTGCTCGGCCCGCAGCCGGGCGAAACCTGGGTGGACTGCACCACCGGCGGCGGCGGGCACGCCCGGCGGATCGCCGAGCAGCTGGGCGGCACCGGCCGCCTGATCGCCCTGGACCAGGACCCGACCATGCTGGCCCTGGCCGGCGGGCGGCTGGCGGGTCTGCCCGTCGAGTTGGTTCACGCCAACTTCGACCAACTGGCCGAAGTGCTGCGGGGTCGGGGCATCGACAAGGTGGACGGGGTGTTGGCCGACATCGGGTTCAGCTCGGACCAGGTGAACGACCCGGCCCGCGGGCTGAGCTTCAAGACCGACGGCCCGCTCGACATGCGGCTCGACCCGACCGCCGGCAGCACCGCCGCCGATCTGGTGAACACGCTCTCCGAGGCGGCCCTGGCCGACGTGCTGTTCGAGTACGGCGAGGAGCGGAAGAGCCGGCGGGTGGCGAAACGGATCGTCGAGCGGCGGCGGACGAAGAGGTTCGAGACGACCGCCGACCTGGCCGACGTGGTGCGGAGCTGCGTGCCCCGCAGCGGGAATATCGACCCGGCGACGCGGACGTTCCAGGCGCTGCGGATCGCGGTGAACGACGAACTCGGGTCGCTCGACCGGCTGCTGGCGGCCCTGCCAGCGGTGCTGAAGCCGGGCGGGCGGGCCGGGATCATCAGCTTCCACTCGCTCGAAGACCGGCGGGTGAAGCACGCGTTCCGGAACACGGACGTGTGGCGGGTGCTGACGAAGAAGCCGGTGGAAGCGTCGGACGCGGAGGTGGCCGCCAACCCGCGGGCGCGGAGCGCCAAGCTGCGGGTGGCGGTGCGGGTCTAACGCCGATGGACAGCCGTCCGTCGGCTTCCGGTGGGAGGCTCACGGATGAGCGAGACGACCAGGTTGCCGTTCGACCCGATCCCCGTCAGCGGGGCCGGCGGGACTACCACCGCCGACCCGAAGCCGGCGTTCTCGCGGTCGGTGGTGGACACCGGCGGGCTGCTCCCACCGGTGCGGAAGCCGGTGTCCGCGCTTCCGTCCGCCATCGTCCCGGAAGCCCCGCCGCCCGAGCCGAACCCGATGCCCGGCACCCCGCCGCCCAACCCGGCGGCCGTCGGCGGGTTCCTCCGCGACCTGCTCAAGCCCACCCGCGGCAAGGGGGCCGTCGCCGCCGGGCTGGTCAGCCTGTTCGCCGGGGCGTACGGGCTGAACCTGGTCATGCCCATCCAGACCCCGTCGTCGAAGCCGCGGGCGGCCGAGCCGGAGACGGCGAAGGGGCCGGCGCCGAGCATCGACATCGAACGGACCAGCCCGCGGGCGACGGAGGAGCGGTCGCCGGTCATCCAGACCGGCGGGACGGAGCCGGGGAAACTGCCGCCGCTGCCGCCGGCCGAAGCCGTGCCCCCGCCGTCGTCGGGTGGGTTCGGCGGGGGCCGCTCCGAGCCGCTGCCGCCGCCGGGCGGGTTCGGTGGGGGCCGATCGGATCCGCTGCCACCCCCGGGCGGGTTCGGAACGGGTCGCACGGAGACCCTGCCTCAGCCGACCGACCCGCGAAACGGGGCAGGTAGCGGCGGCTGGGGGTCGGCCGGAGCGAAAACAGAACCGACGGGCGGCTCCGGGGCGCTGCCCACCCTGCCGCCGCTGCCGCAGGAAAACAAGACCAGGGCGGCCCTCCCGCCGCCCGGCGGGTTCGGAGGGGTCAGCGCCGACCCGCCGACGAAGCCGGCGTTGCCCCAGCCGACCGATAACGGGTTCCGCCCGGTCGGGGGCACACTCCCGCCGCCGAACGAACAGAAGGACAACACCGTCCCGCCGCCGGGCGGCGGTGGGGGCGTGACGTTGCCCCCGTTGCCGAAGCCGGGTGAACTGCCGGCGATCGAGAAAAAGCCGGAAGCCACCCTTCCCGCACTCCCGCCGGCGGACAAAACTGGTGCGGTCGCCCCGCCGCCGGCCACGTTCGGCGCCGCCGGAACGCCGCTGCCGAAGCCGGACGAGGGCATGCCGAAACCGAAGCCGACGACGATCGAGCAACCGGGTGCCGCGAAACTGCCCGACCTGCCGGCCCCCGGCCCGACGCCGGTTGGCACACTGCCGCCGCCGGCCCCGTCGCTCCCGGCCGTTCCGGTCGGGCTGAACAAGAAGGACGACCCGCCCGCGCTCCCGCCGCCGGGTGAGACGTTCGCCCCGGCAGTTCGGGGGGCCACCCCAGCCCCGTCGCCGGCCGCCGTGGCGGAACAGCCGCCGAAGACCGACTTCGACGTGGACATCGTGCGGGTTCGGAGCGGCGACACCTACGCCACCATCAGCGACAAGTTCTACGGCAGCACCCGGTACGCGGCGGCGCTGCGGGCGTTCAACCGCGGGGCCGACCTGGGCCAACTGCGGGAGGTGCAGGTGCCGCCGCTGCACGTCATCCGCACCCAGGCGGGCGGCCGCGAGCGGGACAT
>CANJKY010000414.1 GCA_947474875.1 Gemmataceae bacterium | reverse complement strand
CCATGTCGAGCATCGGCACCTTCTTCCACTTCGCCAGCTCCGCCGCCATCGCGTCTTCCTGCTCGGGCGTCGGGGCGAGCGCCCGCACGGCGTGCCGGCCGAGCAGCGCGGCCGGGCCTTCCTTCTGGAGCTGGATCTGCTTCAGCCGCAATACCTGCTCCCGCGTCAGCACCTTCGTCACCTTCGCGTCGAACTCCTTCCCGGCTTCGACTACATGGCTGAACAGGTCGAGCTGGGCCTCCGCGTCCCCGTTCGCCTGAGCCTGCCGGGCCATCACCTTCGCCATCAGATCCTTCCCCAGCTCCTCCCACACCGCTTCCACCTGCTTCGTCTGGCCCTCGTCGAGCTGGAGGTCGGCGGCCACCGCCGGCTGCGTGAGCGTGCTGCCGACGGTGTCGATGCGGACACGGGCCAGCAGCCTCTCCAGTTTCGTGCCCTCGCCCTTGGGCACCGGGGCGGCGGTGGCCAGCGACAGGCCGCAGAGTACGGTGCCGAGCAAGCTGAGGCGGAGCCGGTGTGACGTCATGGGCATCCCTGCGCGGTGAAATCGGGTTCGCCACCGGCCGCAGATAGACCCGAAACCGGGCCGACCGTCAAGCGGACTTGGGACGGTCCTCGGCCCGGAACATCCAGTACAGGATGGTCTTGATCTCGAACGGCTTCAGGTCCGGTTTGAGCGACAGGATGCGGGCGGCGATGCCGGCCAGGTGCGGGGTGGCCCAACTGGTGGCCGGCTCGCGGGCGAACGGGCCGAGGTACCCGCGGCTGTGCGCCTGGAACTCTACCTGGTCCTTGAGCACGTAGGCGAACCGCAGCGGGTCGTCGAACAGGGCCTTGTCCACCGAGATGAGCGGGGGGGCGAACGCGGCCGGGTAGCTGCGGGTGAGCGGGTGCTCGTTGTGCGCCGCCGCGAACACCAGCACGTCGCGGAAGTACGCCTCCTCGATCGCCCGCTGGAGGAGCAGCCGCCGCGGGGCCTGCTGGAGCTTGTGTTCCGGCACCCCGAGCGACAGGTTCACCACCTTCACGTTCCACACGTCGATGGCGTGCCGCAGGGCGGCGACCACCGTCTCCACCTCGCACGTGCCCTGCGGGCCGAACACGTCGGCCGAGTACAGCTTCACCCGCGGGGCGACGGTCAGGATGATGTCGGCGACGGTGGTGCCGTGGGGGGACGACTGGTGGCCGTCATAGGGCAGGGGGGCGGGTGAGGTCGGCCGGAACAGCGCCCCCTCGATCGGAAGCACCGGTTGGCCCCGCTGCTTCGCTCGTTCCTCCAGCACCGCCCGCTCCACGCCGGAATCGAGGACCGCCACCGCCACCCCCTCGCCGGTCGCCCGCGGGTCGTGCAGCAGGCGGTCCGGGGTGAGTTTGGCGAAGATCTCGTCGAACACGGTCGGGGGGTCCTTCATGACGATCAATCGGCACGCGGATGACACGGACTCCGGCGCGGATGAACACGGATGAAATCCAATTTCTGATCCGCGTGAATCCGCGCTGAAATCCGCGCGGAAATCCGCGTGCGCTTTCAGCCTCCGGTCTGATCCAAGAGTTTCCGCACGCTCTCCACCAGCCGCACGCAGTGTTCCACCGCCGGCGGGCCGTACCGCACGGCCAGTTCCCGCACCGCCTCGATCAGCCGCAGAGCGGTGTCGGCGTCGGCCACCGCGTTCGGGTCGGCGGTCAGCCCGGCCTTCAGCCGCTCCATCACCGCGGCGGGAGGAGGTTGATTCGGGGTGGGTGTGCTGAGCGTTTCGGTGATGGACTCACTGGCTCGCAACGCCGCTTCGATCGCGTCGAACAGCAGGCGGTGCGTCTGTCGCTCGGCCAGCGCCTGCCGCAGCAGTTCCGCCCCGATGTCGGCCGCCGCGGCCACCAGCCGCTTGTCGTCGGCGGTGAACTCCGGCTTGTCGAACAGTTCCAACACGACGTGCGTGCCCGACGCCACCGGCAGCGGCACGGCCAGGATCGCCTTCCGCCCGGCTTCGAACGGCAGCAGGTCCACCGTCCCGCCGGCGGCGTCCGGGCCGTACATGACGCACGGCTCCTGCACGCTGACCACGCTGGCGGCGAGCGACCGACTGAACGGCACTTCGGCGACGGGTAGCGATCGGCCGTCGGTGCCGTAGGCGGCCATCACCTCGGGCCCGCCCGGCGGTGCGTGGCACACGACGAGTGCCCCGTCGGCCGCGCCGGTGGTGCGGAGGAGGAAGCGGAACAGGCTGTGGACGGCGGCCGGCAGCGGCACCGGGTCGTTCAGCACCGCCGACCCGCGGACCAGCGGCAGCACCTTCTGCACGGCGTCGCGGAACTCGTTCAGTTGGCGGTTCAACTCCCGCTGCCGCTTCGCCGGGATGATGCGGTCGAGCTGTCGCCGCACAGCCGTCAGGAACGTCTCACGGGTCAGGTCGTGGTTCTTATCCAGGTAGTCCCGCACGCCCATCCGCAGGGCGTCGAGCGGGGTGGCCTGGTTCGCGAACCCGGTGACCAGGATGGCGACGATGTCCGGCTGGAAGTCGCCCAGGTCTTCGAGCAGTTGCAGCCCGTCCGACCCGGTGCCCAGGTTCCAGTCGAGCACGGCCAGGTCGATCGGGTGTTCGTTGGCGATCAGCAGGGCGGCTTCGGCGTCGGCGGCGGCGAACACGCGGACGTTCGGCAGCCCGGCCAGCCAGTCGTGGAACGTGCGGCGGACGGAGTCTTCGTCGTCCACGATGAGGACGGTTTCGCTCATGCCGTCTCATCATACGCCCGGAGGGCGGCGGCGCAATCGCCGGACAGCAGGAGCAAGGCGGCGCGGAGTTGTCGCACATCTGCCGCGGGGCGGAGTTGCCGGGCCAGATCGACGTGTTGCCGGGCTTCGCTGAGGTGCCCCTCGGCCGCGAATCGCTTTGCAAGGGTGACGTGGTACTCCCGCCGCTCCTCCACCGCCGACATCAGCGACAGGTCGGCCTTACACCGCCGACAGGCGGCGGTGTCGTTCGACGCGCGACAACACGGGCAGGTGAGGGTCATTGGCGTCCAGTCTGGCGGATAGTGTCACCCACCACGGCGGCGATACCGCACCTTACGGGAAGGAGAAACTTGATTCGCGCTGAAGTCTTGCCATGTGGGCACTGCTCGGCCGTAACGGTCTCTCAACTGCCGCTGGACCTCGTCACTGATGCGGTTATAAATGAGGTTCAACTTGCGTAGATTCCCAAAGTACGGGGCAGTGGTGAGCGATCTGGCGCCGAGGTCGGTGATCCCACACGCGGTCATCTCCAGCACTTCCAGTTTCGCCAGCCCGGGCATAGCGGCGAGTGTGCGAACGCCTTCGTTGGCGATCCGATTCCCGCGCAGATTCAGTTCCTGTAGTTCCGTGATGGCCGGGTTCTGTGACAGCCAGTAGATGCCGGCGGCGTTCACCCCGGCGTTTTCAAGATCGAGAGATTTAAGCTGTCCGAGGTATGGGGAGGTGAAAATCTCCTTCGCGAGACATTTCCGACCCGCCGGCGAGTCGGACCACACGTTCGACAGCCTCATTTCCGTAATCGGCTGCGTTCCGAACCACTGGTCAGCGTGGGTGAGGAATTGTTCCGGCCCGGTGCGGATAGCGATGACGAACCCGCGCTCGGACTTGTACTCTTCGACCTTGCCGTCAAACAGCGCGAACCACTCCTTCCGGTGGGCCTTCAGTAGCGCGTCCTGCCGCTCGAACAGTTTGCTCCTGTCCGGACTGCCGGGTTGGGTGCGGGCGATGTCCACCTCCACCCGGATGAAATCGGCCCGCTCCGGGCGGCCGTTCTCGTCCAGCCAGTCGGCGAACACCAGCCGCGGCAGGTCGTCCTCCGGGGCGGCGGCGATGGCCTGCAGGAAGGCTCGGATTTCGGCGCTCACAGGGCATCTCGTAGGGTGGGCCTGTGGCCTACCGTCGGGTGGTGGGCCACAGGCCCACCCTACGGGAGTTACGCGTCTTCCAGGTAGAACAGCACGTCGGCCAGGTCGTTGCAGGCGGCTTGCAGGTCGCCCCAGCGCTTCTCGTCGAGCGCCGCCGTCACCCGCCCGGTCAGCTTGTCCAACTCCGCCTGGTCCTCGGCCGCGGCCTTGCCGCGGACCCGCTCCACCTTCTCCAGCAGCGAGCGGGCCTGGGCCGCCTCGCGGGAACCTTCGGCGGTGGGGGCGGTCGCCGCGATCCGGGATGAATGCTGCGGCACCTGCTCGGCCGGCTCTGGCTCGTACTCCGCTTCCTCCTCGTCGCCGTCGTCTTCGTCGTCCTCCCACGGCAGCGCGTCTTCTTCGTCCTCGTCCTCGAAGTACCCGTCCGCTTCGTCCCCCTCGTCACCGAGGATCTCGGACACGGTCATCGAAGTTTCCTCTTCCTCCTCGGCCTCCTCGTTCCAGCCGGGGTTCGCCCACATCCGCTCCAGCCGCTGCTTGGCCGCGTCCCGCTCCTCGACGGCGAACCGGGCCATCGCGTTCTCGATGGTGATCTGCTTCACCAGACCGGTCGTCTTCTCGCGGGCGCTCACCTTCAGCGTGCCGTCCAGGGTCAGGTCCATCTGCACCAGGATCTGGTTGCCGGCCGGCACGCGGGCCAGCCCCTCCACCAGAAACTTGCCGACGCGGTGGTTCCGCCGCACGTCCCCGCTCTCCCCCTGAAAGATGTCGATCTCCACCTTCGGCTGGTTGTCGGCGACGGTGCAGAACAGCTCGCTCCGCGACGCCGGCAGCGGGGTATTGCGGCTGATGATCGT
>CANJKY010000413.1 GCA_947474875.1 Gemmataceae bacterium | reverse complement strand
TGGTTCGACGGCACCGTCCTGTTCGACAAGGGTGGGCCGAAGGACCGCCGGTTCTGGGCGGTGGCGGCGAAGTTGCGGGCTGACCCGCCCGACGCGGCCGTGCTGTTCCCGAACTCGCTGCGGGCGGCAGTGCTGGCGAAGGTGGGCGGCTGCCGGCGGGTGTACGGGTTCGCCCGGTACGGCCGAGACGCCCTGCTGACCAAGCGGCTGTACCCGGTCCGCGGGGCCGGCGGGTGGCCGAAGCCGGTGCCCGCGATCGACGACTACAACCGCATCGTCCGGCTGCTCGGCGTGCCCGACCCCGGCCACCGGATGGAGCTGTTCACCACCCCGCTGGACGAGGCCGCCGCAGACGAAGCGTGGCAGCGGCTGAGGCTTGGCCGGTTTCGCACGGTGGTCGGGCTGAACCCCGGCGGGGCGTTCGGCTCGTCGAAGCACTGGCCGTCCGCCCAATTCGCGGACCTGGCCCGCTCGCTCGCCGACCGCGGGTGCGGGGTGGTGGTGCTGTGTGGCCCGGCCGAGAAGCAGATAGCGGACGACATCGCCCGGCTTACCGACCGCCCGGCGGTGGTGTCGCTCGCCTCCGGCCCGCTGTCCATCGGGCTGACGAAGGCGGTCGTTCGTCGCCTGAGCCTGCTCGTCACCACCGATAGCGGGCCGAGGCACTTCGCCGCCGCGTTCGGCGTGCCGGTCGTCACCCTGTTCGGCCCGACGCACATCGGGTGGACGGAGACGTACTTTCGTCATGCGATCCACCTACAGAAGCCGGTGCCGTGCGGCCCGTGCCAGTTGCGGACGTGCCCACTCGACCACCGGTGCATGACCACGCTGACCCCGGCGGAGGTGCTGGCCGCCGCCGACCGCCTGCTGCCCGCCGTTCACACGGACGTGACCCCGCGTCAGGAGCGACGCCATGCCGGATGAGTTCGACCCGGATCGGTGGGCGGTGCCGCTGAACCCACCCGTCTTCGCCGCGACCACCGGGAGCGGTGCAAGCTCGGCCGCTCCCGGTGGTCGCGGCGAAGACCGGCCGGCCGGCTTCCTCGTCACCCACCCCCGCTACCGCGCCTGGCTGGCCCGGTGCGGGGTGACTTCCGCCGACGCTGCCCTCGCCTTGCCCGGCGAGGTGGTCAGCGGGCACGCCGACCGGCACGTGGTGCGGGTGGAACTGCACGGCGGGTCCGGGCACCGGGTGGTGTACCTGAAGCGGGAGCACGTCGCCGGTCGCCGCCCCCGCCTGCGGAACCGGCTGGCCGGGTTCGGATGGGTGTCCCGCAGCGAACGGGAGGCGATGACCCTGGCGAAGCTGGAGGCCGCCGGGATGCCCGGCCCGCAGTGGCTGGCCTACGGCGAAGACGCCGCCGGCCGCGGGTTCCTGCTGGTGGACGAGCTGGCCGGGGCGGTCGAGTTGCGGGCGTTCCTTGCCGACAACCAGTTGACACCGGAAGACCGGCGGCTGCTGGCCGAGCGGATCGGGCGGACGCTGGCCGAGTTGCACGAGGCCGGGTTCGGCACCCCGGAACTGGCCGCCAAGCACCTGTTCGTCCACCCCGGCACGCTGACGGTGACGCCGATCGACTGGCAGAACTCGGCGACGGTCGAGGCCATCGACCGCGCCCGCTGGTTCGCCGCACTGCACGCCACCCTGGCCGACGAGTTGGCCGACCCGGCGGACCGACTGCGGGTGCTGTGGGCGTACCGACGGACGGTGCGGATGACCCGCGGGCGGGGAGCGAAGCAGGAACGGTTCGGGGCGACCGTGCGGCAGATCGTCGAAACCGCGAGCCGGCTGGTCGGCAAGTCGTCGGTGCGATTCCAGCGGGGCGCGGCCGATGTCGCTCAGCGGCTGGTGTGGTTGGACGGCGAGGCGGCCGTCGCCATTCCTGAAGTGGCCGCCGTGTGGCCGACGCCGGCGGCGGGCGAGCCGTTCTACGCGGCGCATGGTACGCCCTCCCGCGAGCGGATCACGTTCGCCGACGGCCGGTCCGCTGTCCTCGTCCGCACCGTCACCACCGACCCGCTCGGCCGGCTGACCGCGGCCGTCCGAGAGCGGCCGTGGCGGAGTCCGTCGGCCACCGCCGCGCGGGTGCTGTTCCACCTCCAGCGGCACGGCATCCCGGCCCCGCGGCTGTTGGCGTTCGGCCAGCGGGTCACCTCCCGCACCGCCGCCGAGTCGTTCCTGGTGGCCGAGCTTCCACCCACCATCTCCTCGCTGTCGGTGGTGTTCGCCCGGCCCGAGTTGCCGCTAAGGGAGCGGGGGAAGTTGCTCCGCGGGTGCGGGCGGCTGCTCCGATTGCTGCACGACGCCGGCTGCCGCCCGGCGTCCGACCCCGGCCCGGACGACCCGCTGTTCCTGGCCGTCGGTGACACCGACCTGTCAGTCGAGGTCGGGTCGCCGTTCGCCGTGCGGCTGGTAAAGCGGGTGTCGGAGTCCGCCCGCCGCTCCGACCTCCGCCGGTCCGTCGCCGGCCTGTCCCGCACCGACCGGGCCAGGCTGCTCGCCGGGTACGAGGCCGACCGCGCCGCCCGCAAGTCGCTCGCCCGCGGGCTGAGGGCGGCATGGGCGTGAACGTCGTCTGGTGCCGGCCGGAGTGGGACCGCTTCGCCGGCGCGGACTGGCTCGACCACATCATGACCGTGCCGACGCCCGACCGCTTCCACGCCAAGCAGGGGCGGTCCATCGGCCGGTGGACGCTCACCGACCCGGACGGCCGCACGCTGGTCGTGTACCTGAAACGGCACCACGAACTGCCCGGACGGCACGCCGTGGCCGCCCGGTTCTTCCCGCGGCAGTCCTGGTCGCCAGGGCTGCAGGAGTTCGACCACCTGCGGTGGGCCGAGCAGCAAGGCCTGCCGGTGCCGCGGGTGTGGGCGGTGGCCGAGTTCCGCGGGCCGAAGTTGCAATCGTGTCTGGCGGTTGAGGAGCTGGCCGGGATGCTCCCGCTGCACGAGGCCATCCCGCTGGCGTTCGACCGCCTCGCCCCCGCCGCGTTCGACGCCTGGAAGGCCGGACTCATTGAGGAGATGGCCCGCCTCACCCGCGAGTTGCACCGCCGCCGCCGGTTCCACAACGACCTGTACCTGTGCCACTTCTACATCGCCGAAGCAGACACGGCCGTCCCGCCGGACCAGTGGCGAGATCGTGTGGTGATGATCGACTTCCACCGCCTGCAGCACCGCCGCCTCGGGTGGACCTGGGGCGTGCTGAAGGACGTGGCCCAACTGCTGTACTCGGCGAACGTGCCCGGCGTCACGCCCGACGACCACCGCCGGTTCTGGGACGCCTACCGCGGCGGCGACTGGGGCGACGTGTCCCCGCCCCCGGCGTGGTTGTGGCGACCGATCCAGTGGAAGGCCGCCCGCTACCAGCGACACCACGACCGGAAGGAATCGCGGAAGCTCGTTCCCGTCGAAGCACCCCCTCACCCCTGACCCCTCTCCCCGACGGGGCGAGGGGGACGATGCATGAACATCGCCCTGTGCTACGAATCGGTGTTGCCGGCCCGCGGGGGGGCGGAGACGTACCTCGGCGACCTGTCCCGCCGGCTGGCCCGTGACGGCCATCAGGTCCACCTGTACGCCTGCCGGTGGGACGCTTCGGCATTGCCCGAGTCGATGGTGTACCATCAACTCGACGTGCCGAGCGGCCCACGGTTCCTGCGGCCGTGGCGGTTCGGCCGTGCCGTGGAAGCGGCGCTCAAGTCCGCCAATCACGATGTCACCGTCGGGTTCGACAAGACGTGGGGGCAGGACGTGCTGTACCCGCAGGGCGGGTTGCACGCCGCCAGCGCCGCCCACAACCGCCGCAAGTTCGCCAACCCGGTCGAGCGGTTCGTCGCCACCGCCGCCAAGTGGCTCGACCCGGCCGCGTGGTCGTTCGCCCGGCTGGAGCGGAAGCAGTACCTGACCGAGCCGAAACCGATCGTGGTCGTGAACAGCCGGATGGTGCAGCGGCACTTCGCCGAGTTCTACGGCATCGGCCCGGAGCAGTTGCGGGTGGTTCACAGCGCCATCGATCCGCAGCGGTTCGCCGCCGCGGATCGCACCGAGCGTCGAGCGGCCGAACGCCAGCGGTGGGGCGTGCCCCCGGACCTGCCGGTCGGCCTGTTCGTGGCGATGAACTACCGGCTGAAAGGACTGGCCCCGCTCATCCGCGCCGCGGCACACATCCCGAAGGTCCCCGAGTTGAAGCTGGCGATCGTCGGTCACCCGAAGTTCGCACGCTATAAGCGGCTGGCGGAGTCGCTCGGCGTGGCGGACCGGTTCCTGTTCCTCGGCCACCGGAAGGAACCGAAGGAGGCATTTTTCGCCGCCGACTTCCTGGTCCACCCGACCTTCTACGACCCGTGCTCGCTGGTCGCGCTGGAGGCGCTGGCGTGCGGCCTGCCGGTTATCACCACGCGGTTCAACGGGGCGAGCGAGTTGCTCGACGTGCCGGCGAACGGGCTGGTGATCGACGACCCGCACGACGCGGTCGCGCTGGCGGCGGCGCTGACGGCGATGCTCGACCCGGCCTACCGTGCGACGGCGGCGGTAGCGGCGCAGCAGGCGGCGAGCCGCTGGACGTTCGACGACCACTACCGCGCGCTGCTCGGGGTGTTCGAGGAGGTCGCCGGGCGGAAGCGGCGGATGTAGTTCGCTCCCCTCGTCCCCTGGGGAGAGGGGCTGGGGGTGAGGGGGTGCTTTCTCCACCTCCCCCCTTGAGGGGGAGGTCGTCGTCTGCGGAGCAGACGGCGGGAGGGGGGTGGTTGCGGG
>CANJKY010000412.1 GCA_947474875.1 Gemmataceae bacterium | reverse complement strand
TCAAAAAATGACCCTCCCGCCGTTCACCGTCATCGCCCCGGAGGCCGGGCACACGCTGGCCAAGGTGCTCCGCTCGCGGCTGCACGAGTCACAGCCGTCGTGGGCGGACGTGCGGAAGCTGATCGAGGGCCGGCGGGTGAAGGTCGGCGGTTCCGTCTGCACCGACTCGGCCCGGCGGCTGAGCGAGGGCGAACTCGTCATCCTGCTCGGCCAGCCGGCCCACCAGCCACGCGGCGCCACGCCCGACGGCCTCGTCATCCGCCACCTGGACGACCACGTGGTGGTGGTCGAGAAGCCGGCCGGCATCAACACCGTGCGGCACCCGTCCGAGCTGGAGTGGAGCGAGAAGCGGCGGGAGTTGGTGCCGACCCTGCAAGACGTCACCCAGTGGGCCATCGCCAAGCGGCTGAACCGCCCGGCCCGCACCCTGCCCCCGCTCCGCATCGTCCACCGGCTGGACAAGGAGACGTCCGGCCTGCTCTGCTTTGCCCGCTCGCCGCTGGCCGAGCGGGGCCTGGGAATGCAGTTCCGCAAACACACCGTCGTCCGCCGCTACCTGACCGTGGTGCCCGGCTTCCTGTCCGCCCAGACTATCCGCACGATGCTGGTCCGCGACCGCGGCGACGGCCGGCGGGGCAGCACCAAGCTGGCGAACACCGGCAAGGAAGCGGTCACGCACATTACCGTCGAGGAGCGGCTGACCGGGTACACCCTCCTGTCGTGCCGATTAGAGACCGGCCGCACGCACCAGATTCGCATCCACCTGAGCGAGGCCGGGCATCCGGTTTGCGGGGACAAGGTGTACTGCCGCAAGCCGACCGGCGAGGACGTGCCGGACGCCAGCGGGGCGCCGCGGCTGGCCCTGCACGCCACCGAACTCGGGTTCGACCACCCGGCCACCGGTCAACACCTACACTGGGAGATGCCGCTGCCGGCGGACCTGGCGAAGCTGGTGCAGCGGCTGCGATCCGGATGAGCGACCAGCACTACGGGGGCGAGCGCATGGTGTCGGACTACAGCGACGTGCTGGCGTACATCTCGTCCTACTGGAAGCAGCTCATCCGCCACTCGCCGCAGGAGAGCGGGGCCGACACCCTGCTCTCCCTCCCGCACCCGTACCTGATCCCCAGCAACCGCATCATGTTCCAGGAGATGTACTACTGGGACAGCTTCTTCACCGCCCTCGGGCTGGTCGGCACCCAGCAGGAGCACCTGATCGTCGGGCTGGTGGAGAACATGGCGTACCTGTACCAGCGGTACGGGCTGATCCCGAACGCCAGCCGCGGCCACTTCCTGTCCCGCAGCCAGCCGCCGGTGTTCACCAAGATGATCTGGCTGGCGTTCGGGGTGAAGCGGCGGCGGGGGGACACCGACGCCCTCCAGTTCCTGGCCAAGATGATGCGGCTGGCCGAACTGGAGCACGACACGGTGTGGCTGGGCGAGGCCCAGCCGCACTTCCGCCTGCACAACAAGGAAGACGGCCTGTCCCGGTACTTCGACACCAACTTCCTGCACGACCTGGCCGCGTGCGAGAGCGGGTGGGACCACTCGCCGCGGTGCCAGGGGCGGTGGCTGGACCACCTGCCGGTGGACCTGAACGCCATCCTGTACCTGCGGGAGATGGACTTCGCCGAGGCGGACGAGCGGCACCTCGGCCGGCCGTGGCGGGCCGGCCTGTGGCGGCAGCGGGCCAAGGCCCGCGCGGACATGATGAACCAGCTCATGTGGGACGAGGAGCTGGGGTTCTACTTCGACGTGGACTTCAAGTCGGCGGTGTGGAAGCGGGCGTACGGCGACGACAAGGCCGACGTGGAGCTGCCGAAGGACGACGGCGGGGTGGTGAAGTACCGCCGCAGCCGCATCCCCACCCTGGCCGGGTTCTTCCCGCTGTGGGCCAAGCTGGCCACCCGCGAGCAGGCCGCCCGCATGGTGAAGGACTGGCTGCCGCGGTTCGAGCTGGCCGGCGGGCTGGTGACGACCCTGGCCGAGGACGTGGACGGCAAGCCCCTGCCCGCCGTCACCGACCTGGGCGAGCGGTACCAGTGGATGTACCCGAACGGGTGGGCGCCGCTCCAGTGGGTGGTGGTGAAGGGGCTGGACAACTACGACTACTTCACCGAGGCGAACGCCATCCGCCGCAAGTGGTGCGAGACGTGCGCCATCGTGTTCCGCCGGTCGGACGCGCTGTGGGAGAAGTACAACGTGGCCGAGGTGGGCGGCCCGCCGGCCGGCGGGCTGTACGACGGCGAGGGGAACGTGCATCCGTTCGGCAGCGTGCCCGGGTTCGGCTGGTCGAACGGCGTGTTCGTCGACTTCGAGCAGCGGCTGCGGCCGAGCGACACGCTGTGACAACGGGGAAACGACCCCCTTTGTTTCCTACTCGGGTGCGGTACGCGGCTGCGTTAGGCACTTCGCTTGGCCCGGCCACAGTCAGTGCGACTATCATCGGTACGCCAAACCGCCGGGGTCGCGCCATGTTATGACTGGTGTCGGCTACAGCCGCGGTGTTCGTGGGTTACTGGTTCCACCGGGAGAACGGGTCGCATGAACCGCACACACATTCTCCTGCTGCTGTTCGCCAGCGCCGCCGTCCTCGTCACCAACCTGTGCGCGGGTGACCGAAGTTTTCCGCAGCACGCGAACGTCGTGGACGTCACCCGCCCGCCCTACTCGGCCAAGGGCGACGGTGTGACCGACGATACGGAAGCCATCCAGCGGGCGTTGAACGAGAACGTGGGGTGGCACCGGGTGCTGTATTTCCCAAAAGGAACGTACCTGATCTCGGCCACGCTCACCTGGCCGAAGCATTTCGCCAAGCACGACAACTGGGGGTTCACGACCCTCCGCGGGGCCGACCGCAACACGACCGTACTCCGGCTGAAGGACGGCACCTTCACCGACGACAACAAGCCGGCTGCGGTCATGTGGTGCGGCGGGTTCGGCAGCGGCGACTGGTTCCACAACTACGTCGAGAACTTGACGTTCGACGTGGGCGGCCGCAACCCAGGGGCGGTCGGCCTACAGTTCTATTCGAACAACACCGGCGCGGTCCGCGACTGCCGGTTCGTGGCGGGCGAGGGCAGCGGGGCGGTGGGTTTGGATCTCGCGCACCGTGACATGAACGGGCCGCTGCTGGTGAAAAACTGTGAGGTCGTCGGCTTCGCCCGCGGCGTGATGGCTGCCCGCGCCGTAAACAGTCAGACGTTCGAAAACCTCACCCTCCGCGGGCAGCGACAGGTCGGGCTTGCCAACGAGGGGCAACCCGTCAGCATTCGAGGGCTGGTGAGCGAGAACGCCGTTCCCGCCGTGAGCACCTACGGCCGGCTACTGCTCACCGACGTCAGGCTGACGGGTCGCGGCGATGCGGCCAAACACCCGGCGGTCGTGAACTACAACGGCGGCCTCGTCTTCCTCCGCGACGTGAAGACGAGCGGCTACAAGCGGGCCCTCGCGGACATGACAACACCGGACTTCGCCGCCGCGTACCGCATCGCCGGGGAAGACAAGCCGGGCAGCCTCGGGCCGGACATCGCGGAGTACTCCTCGCACGCCGCCACCGGCGTTTTCCCCTCGCCCGCCGAGTCGCTTCGCCTGCCGGTCAAGGACACGCCGCAGGCTGATTGGGACGATCCGGCGAAGTGGGCGGTGGTGGACACCTTCGGCGCGGACCCGACCGGGAAAGCGGACTCCGCCGCCGCCATCCAAAAGGCGATCGACTCCGGCGCCACCACGGTGTTCCTCCCCGGGCATTACCGGAGCACGGCCACCATCGTCGTGCGAGGCAAGGTGAAGCGTGTCCTCGGTGTCGGCGGGCAAATCAACTACGGAAAGCGCGACCTCATCAACTTCCGCATCGCGGATGGCGACCCGCCGGTGGTGTGGCTGGAACACTTCGGCCACCTGGGCGGGGGTGTCGAGATCGATGCGAAGCGGACCGTCGTCCTGCGGAGCCTCGAGACTCACACCATCCGAAGCACCGAGAAGAGCGAAGGCGGGGAGGTGTTCCTCGAAGACGTGGTGGGCGACAACTTCCGCTTCCGCAAACAGCGGGTGTGGGCGCGGCAACTGAACGTCGAGAACGAGGGCACCCACCTGACCAACAATGGCGGGGACGTATGGGTGCTCGGCTACAAGACCGAACGCGGCGGCACGCTCGCCCATACGCTCGGCGGGGGGCGAACGGAGGTCCTCGGCGGCTTCAGCTACACGACCACGGCGGGCAAGCTCGCCCCGATGTTCGTGAACGACGACTCGTCCATGTGGGCGTTCTTCGGCGAGGTGTGCTACAACGGCGACCCGTTCGCGGTGTTGATCCGGGAGAGCCGCCTAGGGGTGACGAAAGAGTTCAAGCGGGCGGACGGTGCGGTCTCCGCGTACTCCGGTCGACCGACGGCCAAGTAGGCGATGGGCTGCGCCACGGCTCACCGCTTCAGGTCGTACGCCTTGATCTTGCGGTCCAGGGTACTCCGCTCGACGCCCAGGATTTCGGCCGCCCGCGACTTGTTCCAGGCGGTGTGTTCGAGCGTGGCCAGCACGTGCCGCTTCTCCACCTCGGCCAGCGACTCCTCGCGGTAGCCGGGGCGGCTGTCGGCGGAGAGGTCGAGCGGGGACAGCCACACGTCCGCCTCGTCCAGCACCGGCCCGCCGCCGAGCGCCACCGCCCGCTCGATCACGTTCCGCAGCTCCCGCACGTTCCCCGGCCAGGGGTGCCCGACCAACTTCTTCTCCGCCGCCGGCGACAGCCCGGTGATGCGGCG
>CANJKY010000411.1 GCA_947474875.1 Gemmataceae bacterium | reverse complement strand
GTACCCCAGGTTGTTCAGCACCAGCACGTCGTCCGGGTCGTCGTCCAGCAGTTGCCGCAGCACCGCCTCGGACTCGGCGAACCGCTTGAGCAGGTTGAGCGTGTCCGCCTGTTGCAGGCGGAACGACCGCAGGTCGCGGCCGGTCGGCCGGTCCTTGTCCAGCACCTTCTCGACCGCCTTCAGCGCGTCTGCGTGTTTGCCCAACAGGTTGAGCACCCGGATGCGTTGCTCGTCAGCGTAAAACCCGCCGCCGATGTCGGTTAGTTTGGCCAGCGCCTCCCGCTCCCGCCCGAGCTCGGCGAACGCCACCGCCGCCTGGGACGCGATGCCGTAGTAGATGAACTGCTGCTTGTTGCGCCGCATCACCTTGAGTTCGTCTGCCGCGTCGATCACATCCGCCCACCGCCGCTGGCTGCTCAGGTGGGTGAGGAGCAACCACGTCACACGAAGGCTGGATTTCCGCCGGGCGAACGCCCACAGCGAGTCGATGACCGTCGGCGCCAGACCATCCCGAACCGCCAGCCCGCTCACCAGCTCGAGCGTATCCTGGTGACGATCCGTCTGGGACCGGGCGTCGTCCGCCAGTTGTTTCACCAGTACGCGGGTGAGTCCGGCTTTCGGCGCAACCGCTTTCACCGCCGCATAGAGCAGCCTGACTCGCTCCACCGCCTCGGCCGGCGGTGGGTCCGGTTCGGCGTCCGGCTTCGTGTCCGGGTCGTCGAACCCGGCCGGACGGCCGGCCTTCGCCGTCCGGTCGAGCAGGTCGAGCAACTCCTTGGGTCGATTCGAGTTGTGGTATGCGGCCACCAGCACGCGGGCTTCGTCCGGCGTTTTCAACCCGCCGAGCAGCTTGCGGATCACCGCGTCGGCGGCGTCCGGGTCGTGGCTCATACCCTCCGCTGCGGCCAGCCACCGTGGGGCCGGGTTCTTTCGGTTCGCATCGGCTTGTTTCGCCAGGGCTTGCGGCAACTCGCCCGCCCGGTTCAGCCGGCGGTACAGTTCGACCAGCCGTTCGTAAGGCTCGAAGGCCGCCGGCCGAAAGGCCAGGTACTTTTCCAGTTCCCGAAGTGATGCCGCCGCATCGCCTTGCGCCAACAGGCTCTCGGACAGATGCCAGTGCAGCCGGGCCACCCCCGCCGGGTCGTTCGCCCCTTTCGGGTCGGCGGCCAGGTCTCGCGCGGTCTGGAACGCGGCCGATGCCGCGGCGTAACTCCCTTGTTTCACCAGGGTTGTGCCCAACCCCTCGTACAGACTCATCCGCTCGCGGTCCAACTCGGCCGGGGTGAACACGTCCGGGTGAAGGAACGCCGCCTTCTTGTTGGCGATCAGCTTGAGTGCGTCGCGGCGGGCGGCTTCGCCGGCCTTCGCGTCGCCGGCGGCGTCCGCCGCGCGGGTGAGTTCCTTGAGCACCGCCAGCTTCACCACTGGTTCGGTGGAACCGGGGCTGTCGGCGGCGGCGGCGCGGAGGGCTTTGACGGCGTCGGCGAACTGTCGGGCGTCGAACAGCAGCCGGCCGAGCAACCGGGCGGTCTCATGGTCGGTCGGGTCGCGGTCGAGAACCTGGCGGGCGGCGCGGATGGCGGCCGGGTCGCGGCCGAGTTCGGCGTACACCCGCGCCAGCTCTCGCTGCGGGGCGACGGCGGTCGGATCCTTGTCCGCGGCGGACTGATGCTGCCGGGCGGCCTGGGCCGGTTGCTCGTTGCGGGAGTGGATCAGGCCGAGGCCGAACCGGGTGAGCGCATCGCGGCGGGCGACTTCGGCCGCAGTTGGGGGAGCCGCCGGAACGCGGGCGACCGGATCAATCGGCGGGGGCACGTCGGCCACCGGCGGGCTAGCGACCGCCGCCGGGGCGAGCCAGCAGGTGAGGAGCAGGGTTCGCCGCATGGGTGGGTCCGTCACGCGGCCGGGGCCGCCGCCGGTTCGACCGCCGCGTCCGCCTTCACCTTGTCGGGGTTCGGGGCGAACAGGGCGTGCAGCACCAGCATGACGGCCCCGCACACCAGGCAGCAGTCGGCCACGTTGAACACCGGCCAGTCGATCTTGTAGAAGTACAGGAAGTCGCGGACGCCGCTGAACACCACCCGGTCGAACAGGTTGCCGGCGGTGCCACCCAGGATCAGCCCGAGGGCGGCGCACATCCACCCGTCCGCCCGCCGCCCCCGCACCACCGCCCACGTCAGGATGCCGAGCACCGCCAGCACGCTCACCGCCGCGTAGATCTTGTTCGCCTGCCCGCCGAACTCCCCGCCCATGCCGAACAGCGCCCCCTGGTTCACCCGCGGCATCTTGGGGGCGCTCCACGTCTGCAACCCGCTCATCGGGCAGTCGCACGGGTTCTCGTCGGTGTACTCGGCGATCAGCCCGAACCACCCCGGCAGCACGTCGTACCGCCCGCCGTGGACGTACTGGTTGCCGCCGCCGGCCCACCGCGGGGCCACCGTCCACGCCTCGAACGCCCCGTCCCGGGCCTCCTGCTGGCCGTGGTGCAGCCAGCGGAACACCCGGTACTTGGTCACCAGGTCCACGGTCAGGCCGACCGCCGCCAGTGTCACCAACAGCCACACGTACGACCGCTTCGCCATGTCGCGCCTCCGGGCGGGGCCGGCCGACCCCACCAACCCATCTTGTCGCTATAACCGCCGTCCGCAAGGCGGACAATGCCGAAACCGGATTGGGAGAGTGGTAGGCACTCCGTGTGCCGTCGTTGGACACGGCACACGGAGTGTGCCTACCACTCTGAAGATCACCCCGCCGGGAAGATCTCGTCGAACGGGATCTCCCACTGGCCCAGCCCGACGCTCACAGTCACCGTCTGCTTGGCGGCGTTCACCTTCACCACCTTGCCCACCGCGTCGAACCGCGACACCCGCACCGGGGTGTTCGGCTTCAGGCTGGTCCGCATTTCGTTCAACTCCGTCTGCTCCTCCTGCTCCCGCTCGATCTGCCGCACCTTCTGCTCGTACTCGGCCCGCTGCTGGTCCGCCTCGTGCTGGGCGGTCAGCGCCGCCATCTTCGCCTTCTCCGCCTGCTCGCGGAGTTCCTGCAGCCGGGCCAGTTCGCCGGTCTTGCCCTTCTTCCGCTTCAGGTACTTGTGCGCCCGCTTCAGTAGCTCCTTCGGCAGCTTCAGCCGGCGGGCGATCCGCAGGGCGTTGCTCATGCCGAACTGCCCGATGTGCAGGCGGTACGTCGGCCGCAGCGTCTCCACGTCGAACTCCACCGCCCCGTTCTCCGCCCGCTCGTTGTGGAAGGCGTACGTCTTCAGGTCGCCCAGGTGCGTGGTGACGATCGCCCGGCAGCCGATCTTGTCCAACTCGTCCAGGATGGCCCGGCCGAGCGCCGCCCCCTCGGTCGGGTCGGTGCCGGCGCCGAGTTCGTCCATCAGCACCAGGCTGTCCGCGGTGGCCGTTTGCAGGATGGAGGCGATGCGGGTGACGTGGCTGCTGAACGTGCTGAGCGACTGCTCCAGGCTCTGTTCGTCGCCGATGTCGGCCAGGATGTGTTTGAACACGGGCACCGTGCTGCCGGCGGCGGCGGGGATGTGCATGCCGCACTGGGCCATCACCGCGAGTAACCCCGTCGTCTTCAGCGTCACCGTCTTCCCGCCGGTGTTCGGCCCGGTGATGACCAGCAGGTTGAACCCTAGCCCGAGCCGCAGATCAATCGGGACCACTGTGCGAGGTGTGGCGGCCGTCTTTTCCTCCGCCTTGAACAGGTGCAGCAACACCGGATGGCGAGCGACCCGTAGCCACATTTTCCCTTCGGCGTTCACGTCCGGGCAGCCCATGCCGAACTCGCGGCTGAACCGCGCCTTGGCGGTGATGAAGTCGAGCCGGGCGATGATGTCCAGGCTGTACGTCAGGGGTTTCGCCACCCGCCCGACCTCGCCGCTCAGCCGCCGCAGGATCCGCTTCACCTCGCGGTCTTCCTCCGCCTTCAGGGTGATCCGCTCGGCACTCAGGTGGGCGATGCTGGCCGGCTCCACGAACACCGTCTCGCCCGTGCCGCTGACGCGGTGGACCACCCCCGCCACCTTGTGCCGGTGGTTCACCGCCACCGGCAGCACGTAGTGGTCGCCGTTCACCGTGGCGTTCGGATAGCTGAGGATCTTCCGCAACTCCGGGTCGCGGAGCAGCCGCTTCACCTCGGCCTTCACCTTCTCTTCCAGTTCGAACAGCCGCTGGCGGATCTGCGACAGTTCGCGGCTGGCCACGTCCAGCACGTGCCCGCGGCCGTCGATGCACGCCGAGATGCTGCGGGACACCGGCCCCAGGTCTTCCACCGGCCCGAGCAGGTCGCTCAGCCGCTCGTGCCGCTCGCTCAGCCGCATCCGATACCGGAACACCGCCCCGGTGCAGCTCAGCGTCTCGGCCACTTCCAGCAGTTGGTCCGCGGCCAGCATGGTGCCGATGGCCGCCCGCTTCACCATCAGCCGCACGTCGTGCAGGCCGGACAGCGGCGGCGGGTTGCTGGCGTCCAGTTCCTCCACCATCTCCGTCACAAGGGCCAGTTCGGCGCGGATGGTTTCGACGGCCGTGGACGGCTCCACCCCGCGGCACAGGTCGCGGCCGAGGGACGACGCGGCGTACCCGGCCAGCACCTCCCGCACCTTGTCGAACTCGAGCAGGCGGAGGGTGTGCTGGTCCATGAGCGGGGCGGCGACCGGGGCTGGGAGTTCGGCGAGCATACCCAGCCGGACAGAGCGTCCGCCGGGCGGGTTCAGGTATTTTAGGCAGACAAGGCAACACCAAATCTTCGCGGCG
>CANJKY010000410.1 GCA_947474875.1 Gemmataceae bacterium | reverse complement strand
CCGGCGGGATGCAGCTCAGCTGGGCGAGCGACCGCAGGGTGGCCACCTTGTCGGACACGGTGAACTAGTTCTGGTAGTAGAAGGCGAGCTGGTAGCGGATGTCCGGCGAGCCGACCCGGAACTGCACCCCGCCGCGGCGGTGCAGGCGGGTGTTGATGCGGTCCCCCTCGGCCAACAGGCCGATGCAGCGGGCGATGTAGAAGTACTGGTCGCCCAGCTTGTCGTTCTCCACCGACACGTTGTACGCGATGTTCCACGCCTGGAAGATCCACGGCTCGATGAAGTGCGGCTGCATCCGCGACACCATGCGGGCGGCCAGCTCCATGTCGTGGTACTCGCCCCGCTTCTGCTTGTCGATGGCGTGCTTCCACAGCAGCGTCACCACCACCCCGCGGAACCCGACCAGGCTGACCTGGGCGGCCGACCCGGCGATCTCCGGGTCGCCCATGTCCAACTCCCGCATCTCCAGGTCGTCCGCCTGGTACCGCACCGGCCAGCGGGCGATGCGGTCCACCAGCCGCGGGTCGTTCGCCTCCCCCCCGCGGACCGGGTCGCCGACCGGCAGGGGTATCACCCCCCGCCAGAACATGCTCAGGGTGAACAGGGCGACGATCATCCCCAGGTAGATCGCCTTCCGCAGCGTCGCCTTCTTCTGCAACTGGTCGTTCATCGCCGCCCCCTCGCAGGAGTCGTCAAGTCGCCACTTCCGGTGGCCGTCGGGTCTGAGAGTGGTAGGCACACTCCGCGTGCCGTTGCAGACCGGCACCCGGAGTGTGCCTACCACTCTCAAGCCGTCACGCCGCCACTTCGCGGCCGCGGATCAGGTAGTACCCGAGCAGGAACCACGGGAACAGGTACGCCAGCAGCAGCACCAGGTTCAGGAACAGGTGCTCGAACGACACGTTGAACCCCTCGGACACGTAGTGCGTCCAGTAGAACGCCTCCACGTCCGGGAACACGTTCAGCAGCCGCCGGAACCCCCACTTGGCGCCGACCACGTCCAGCGTGTCGGCCGCCTTCTCCACCGCCGTGTTCTCCGCCTGGGCGGTCGGCGACTTCGCCTGGAGCAGCTGGTTGAGCGAGGCGAACGGGCCGGACTGCCCCTGGCCGATGTTCTGCGCCTGCTCCTGGATGTACCCGGCGAAGAACGCGCACCCGAACAGGAACACCACGCACAACAAGGTCACCACCGCGTCCAGGTAGGTGCTGAGGGTGACGCACAGGCCGATCACCAGCACCAGCCAGCACCACAGGCCGAACGTGGCCTTCAGGTAGTTCTGGGCGAACGACTGCTCCCGCTCGATCAGGTACAGGTCGCCCTCGGCCATGCCGAGCATCTGCGAGGAGGTGGTGCAGTGGACGAACACCTGCACCGCCGGGGCGTTCGCCGGCTTCTTCCCGCCGGTCGCGTTCTCGAACAGGGCGGCCGGCACGAACACCCGCTCCGGCTGGAAGTCGAACACCTCCTTGCCGGCGAACTCGTAGAACCCGTACTTGCGGGCCAGGGTGTTCACCACCGCCCACTCCGGGTCCTTGGGGGTGACGTTCCGCAGCCGGTTCACCGCCCGCCCGGCCACCGCCGCCGGGTCGCCCTGGAACACCGGGTCGTTCTTGTACTGCGGCAGCTTGAGCAGCTCGGCCGCCGCGTCCGCCGCGTAGTTCGCCCTGGCCGCCGGGTCCGACCAGTCCCACTCCCCGGACCGCTCCTCCAACCCCGGCGGCCGCTGCGGGCACTGCCACGACGTCACCCGCACGTTCACGTCCACCCCCTTGTTCTCCTCCCCCTTGGTCAGCCGGTAGATGTCGAACGTGAACTCGACCGGCACCGCCTGCCCGGGGGCGGACCCCATGCCGGACGGCACCGTCGGGAACTGGTACACGGCCCGCTGCGAGCTGTTCGGGTCGCCACCGATGTACCGCCGGTAGTTGAACTCGCGGCCCACGTCCACCCCGACGAAGTCCGACTTGCGGGACAGGAACTGCAGCTTGCCGCGGACGGCCACCCGGGCCGTCTCCGTCTGCTTGCGGGACGCCTCCGACGGCTTGGACGCCACCAGGAAGATGAGCGACAACACGCCGACCAGCAGCGGGGCCAGGCTGAACAGGGCGACGTACCCGAGGAACCGGCCGAGTACGATCTCGAACCGCTCCACCGGCTTGGTGACGATGGTGTAGATGTTCTGGCTCTTCACGTCGTTCGGCAGGGCGAACGCGGCCAGCAGCACCCCGGCCAGCAGCAGCAGCACGGAGGTGATGACCGACACCCACTTCACCCCCATCCGCAGCTCGTCCTCCGCCTTGAACGGCAGGAACATGGTGATCGGGAACAGGAACGGCACCAGCACGATCAGGAACGCCAGGAACACCCGGTTGCGGTACACCTCTTTCATGGACAGTACGGCGATCGCCCACACCCGCCGCCAGCGGAGCTTCCGCATCCCGGCGGCGAACGGGGCGGCCGCGCCGAGCAGCGACGCCAGCCCGCCCACCGAGAGCAGCAGCGCCTGCCACGGGTACGGTTGCGGGTACGGCTGGCCCGGCTCCAGCTTCAAGTTCGCCGGCGGGGGGAATGGCCGCACGTACTCCGGCAGGTCGCGGTCGGTGTACCCGAGTAGCGAGAACCGCGGGGTCACCGTCTTCACGTACCCGGTCGGGTCTTGCGGCGGCTTGATGTTCATCAGATCGGCCCCGAACTGGCCGGGCTTGGCCCACTCGGCCATCACCAGCGCCCCGTACCCGGCGTAGCACAGCATGGCCACCGCCACGCACCCGAGCATGAACAGCGACAGGCTCTTGCCCACCGCCGTCTGCTGCTGCTGGGCCGGGCGCAGCAGCATCACCAGGAAGAAGAACAGCAGGCCGACGAACAGGAACCCGCCGGCGTCCTGCAGGTACGCCTGGAACAGGCCGGGCAGGTCGGCCAGCACGTACGGGTCGCGCTCGAGGATGAGGGCGGCGAACGGGGTCGTCATCGCGGGTGTCCGTGGTGTCCGGGGGGCGGGCCTCAGTTGCCGTTGCCGCTCGGCAGGTACCGGCGGCCGGGGCGGGCCTTCGACTCCTCGATGATCCGCAGGAACAGGTCTTCCAGGGTGGTGGTCGGGTGGCCGACCGACTCCAGTTTGCCCCCGTGCTTCTCGATCACCGCCTTCAGCTCCTGCTCCAGCGCGTCCGTCATCTGCAGCCCGCTCGCCTGCAGGTTCACCCGCTTCTGGTCCTCCACCAGGCGGCTGACCGTCCCCTGCTCCTGCAGGTCGCCGTTGTACAGGATGGCGATGCGGTCACACACGTCCTGCACGTCGTCCAGCCGGTGGCTGCACATCAGGATCGTCTTGCCGTTCTTCTTCAGGTCCAGGATCAGGTCCTTCATCCACCGGGTGCCGAGCGGGTCCAGCCCGCTGGTCGGCTCGTCCAGGATGACCAGGTCCGGGTCGTTGATGAGCGCCTGGGCCAGCCCGATCCGCTGCCGCATGCCCTTGCTGTACTCCCGCAGGATCCGCTTCTTGTCGTTCTTCAGCCCGACGATGTCGATCAGCTCCTCCGCCCGCTTCCGCCGCCGCTCGGCCGGCATGTTGAACAGCCGCCCGTAGAAGTCGAGCGTCTCCTCGGCGTTCAGGAACCGGTACAGGTAGGATTCTTCCGGCAGGTACCCGATCCGCTCGTTCTTCTCCACCTTCGCCGCCGGCTGGTCGAACACCAGCGCGTCCCCGGACGACGGGAACAGCAGGCCGAGCAGCAGTTTGATGGTGGTGGTCTTGCCCGACCCGTTCGGCCCGAGCAGGCCGAAGATCTCGCCCTTCTGAATGGTCAGGTCGAGGGCGTTCAGGGCCGTCTTCTTCTTCCGCCCCCAGAAGTCGCGGTACACCTTGGTCAGGCTGCGGGTTTCGACGACGTTCTGGGCCATGACAAACGGGCCTCCGGCGGCGCAGGACGGTGCGATACCCGATGCTACGCCCCCCGCCGCCGGGCGGTTCGCCCGCCGGGGCGAAACTTCCGGTGTAAGCGCCGCCACACCCTGTAGTAATGATGGATACCCGTCCGAGGGCCGGGCGGGTCATATCCCATCGACGATCGGAGGTCGGTCATGCGGTTCCTGAGCGTGCTGGTGCTGGCGGCGGCGGGGGCGGCGGGGTTCGCGGCGGACGCCAAGTACACCCTGACCGGCGAGAACACCAAGGTGGAGTTCACCGGCACCAAGAAGGATGGCAAGCACGACGGCGGGTTCAAAACCCTGGTCGGCACGATCACCGTCCCCGGCGACGACCCGACCAAGGCGTCCATCGACGTGACCATCGACACCGACTCGCTGTACTCCGACAACCCCGGCCTGACCGGCCACCTGAAGAACAAGGACTTCTTCGACGTGAAGACGAACAAGACGTCCACGTTCAAGAGCACCAAGATCGAGAAGGGCAAGGACGGGTACCAGGTGACTGGCGATCTGACCCTGAACGGCAAGACGAAGAGCATCACCTTCCCGGCCAAGATCGACACCAAGAGCGGGCTAGCGCTGACCGCGTCGTTCAAGATCGACCGCACCGAGTTCGGCATGACCTACGGGGCCGGCAAGGTGGACAACGAGGTGGCCCTGCGGGTGGACGTGAAGGCGAAGAACTGAGTGGGACAACCCGAAAGCCCACGGGCGGCCGTCCGTGGGCTTTTTCACGCCCGGATCACCACCCATGTCCGAATTCCCCCCGTCCAAGATCGTCTGCGAGAAACTGCTGTTCGCCGTGCTGCCGGCGGCGGTGGCGACGGCGGCGGTGTT
>CANJKY010000409.1 GCA_947474875.1 Gemmataceae bacterium | reverse complement strand
GGCCAAGCTGAAGGAGTGGCTGAGCACAGGGAAATGATTTTCGCTCGCCCCTCCCCTCGGGGAGTTCACACCATGCCCATCCTTTACCTCACCGAATCCGACGTTCGCTCACTGCTGACGATGGACGTGGCGTTGCCGGCGGTGGAGGCGGCGTTCCGCAAACTGGCCCTGGACGAGGCGGCGAACATGCCGCGGCAGCGGTGCCAGACGGACGCGGTCATGCTGCACGTGCTGCCGGCGGCGGCCAAGACGCTGAACGCCCTCGGGCTGAAGGCGTACACCACCGGCAAGTTCCCGGCCCAGTTCCACGTGTTCCTGTTCGACCCGAAGCACGGCGGGCTGACGGCGATCGTCGAAGCCGACCACCTCGGGGCCGTCCGCACCGGGGCAGCCAGCGGGGTGGCGACCAAGTTGCTCGCCCGGCCGGACGCCGCGTCGGTCGGGTTGATCGGCGCCGGCAAGCAGGCCTGCACGCAGTTCGAAGCGGTGTGCAAGGTGCGAACCATCACGACCGCCCACGTCTTCAGCCGCGACGCGGCGAAGCGAACGGCGTTCGCCGAGGAGCTGAGCCGGGTGTGCGGGGTGGAGGTGAAACCCGCCGCGACCGCGGAGGAGGCGGTGCGGGGGAAGGACGTGGTCATCACGGCCACCACCTCCCGCGACCCGGTGCTGTTCGGTAAGTGGCTGGCCGACGGCTGCCACGTCAACCTGATCGGGTCGAACTTCCTCAGCCGGGCGGAAGCGGACGTCGACGTGTTCCGCCGCGCCAAGCTGGTGACGATCGACAGCAAGGATCAGGGGCGGCTGGAGGCCGGGGACTTCACCGCCGCCCTGGACGCCGGCGTGCTGCACTGGACCGACGTGAAGGAACTGGCCCCGGTGCTGGTCGGCCGCTACCCCGGCCGGCAGTCGCCGACGGACGTGACGGTGTTCAAGTCCCTCGGCCTGGGGGTGGAGGACATCGCGGTGGCGGCAAAGGTGGTGGAGTTGGCGAAGGCGAAGAGGGCGGGGCGGGAACTGGCAGTGCAGTAGGAAGAAAGCGCACGCGGACGACGCAGATTTCAGCGCGGATCAACACGGATCAAATCTGATTTCCATCTGCGTTCATCCGCGCCGGGGTCCGCGTCATCCGCGTGCCGTTTTCATTCTCCCCCGGCTTTACCGTCCAACCGCTTATCCGCCGCCCCGGTCCGCACGCCGGTCCTCGGATCGATGTGGATGGTGTGCCCATCGCCCTGCTTGGCTTTCGTGATCGTGTGCCCCTTCGCCATCAGGGCCTTCTTCAACTCCTCGAACCCAGGCCGGTCTTCCAGCATGAGCTTGTCCGGGAACCACTGCATGTGCAGCCGCGGGGCGTCCACGGCGGCTCGCGCGTCGGCCCCGTAGTCCACCGCGTTCACCACGATGCCCAGCACCGTGTTGATGATCGTCCGCCCGCCGGGGCTGCCCGTCACGAGCACCGCCTTGCCGTCCTTCGCCAGGATGGTCGGGCACATGCTGCTCAGCATCCGCTTGCCGGGGGCGATCAGGTTGGGCTCCGTGCCGATGCCGCCGGCGGTGGTGGTCACCCCGGGTCGGGTGTTGAAGTCGGTCATCTCGTTGTTCAGGATGAACCCGGCCCCGCGGACCACCACCCGGCAGCCGAAGGCGTTCTCCAGCGTGTACGTGTTCGACACCGCCATGCCGTCCTTGTCCACCACCCCGTAGTGGGTGGTGTCGGTGCCGCCGTCCTTCACCTCGATCTCCGGGGCGAGTTTCGCGCTCGGGGTGGCCTTCGCCGGGTCGAAGTCGGCGAACAGTTTCTTCGCGTGCTCTTTCGTCGTCAGGTGGTCGGGGATCGTCACGAAATCCGGGTCGCCGAGATACTTTGCCCGCTCGCAGAACGCCCGCCGCATCGCTTCCGCCACCAGGTGCGTCGTCTCCGGCGAACTCCACGGGTGCTTCTTCACGTCGTGCTGCTCGAGCATGTTCAGAATCATCAGCAGGGTGATGCCGCCGGAACTGGGCGGGGGCGGGGCGATCACGTCGTACCCGCGGTAGGTGCCGACGACCGGCTTCCGCTCCTTCGCCTCGTACTTCTTCAGGTCGTCCGCCGTAACCAGCCCGCCGCTCGCGGTCATCTCCGCCGCGATCTTCGCCGCCACGTCGCCGGTGTAGAACCCGGCCGCCCCGTTCTCCGCGATGGCTGTTAGCGTCGTCGCCAGGTCCGGCTGCTTCAGCACATCGCCGGCCTTCCACCGGTCCGCCTTGCCGTACACGCGGCGGAACTCGGCGTTCGTCGTCTTCTTGTCGTCGAGCACGCCGTTCAGCCGCTTCGCCAGACCGTCCGACACCGCGAACCCGTCGGCCGCCAGCTTCACCGCCGGCGCTACCACGTCCTTCCATGGCAGCTTGCCGAACCGCTTGTGCGCCAGCTCGAGCCCCCGCACCGTGCCCGGCACCCCGGCCGTCTTCGCCGACTGGTAGTGTACCCCGCCGGCGAACATGTCCTTGGTGGCCGCGGCCGGGGCGGTCTCGCGGTAGTCGAACTCCACCGGTTCCTTCCCCCCGCCGGGGTACACGAGCATGAACCCGCCGCCGCCGATGTTCCCGGCCTCCGGCCACGTGACCGCCTCGGCGAACCCGACGGCCACGGCCGCGTCCACCGCGTTCCCGCCCCGCTTCAGGATGTCCACCCCCACGTCCGTCGCCGGTGGGGACACGCTCACCACCACCCCACCCTTCGACGTGACCGTGTGCGGGTCGGCCCACGCCGGCCCGGCGGCCAGCACGAGTAGGAGTTGCACCAGAACCGGTTTCCGAAGATGATTCACGGTCCACCCCCGTTGCCACGTTCGCGGAGCGCTCGATGCGGCTTCTCCCCGTGACCCTCGTTGTACTCATCCCGGCTCTGGTGGTCGCCCAGCCGACCCGCACGCCGGTACAACCTCCGCCGAAGTCGTTCGACATCAACGACTGGACGCCGCGACCGGCGCTGGGTCAGGCCGAGCCGTGGGAGAAGAAGAAGGACCCCGATTGGGACGACGCCCGCCTGCGGCAGATGAACACCGGTCCGGCCTTTAACGGCACCGTCGGGCGGCAGGTGCTCCGGCCGGTGGCCGGTAACCGCAAGTTCGATCAGGTGGTGGACATCCTGGCGTACAAGGGCACGGCGGTGAAGCTCGGGGAGAAGGGCGACGCCTGCGTGGTGTTCGACCGCTCCACCATGCGGCTAACGGCCGGGTGGACCGGCGGGTACCTGCTGCATAGCAACCGGCGGTTCGGATTGCTGAACACCCCGACGCCCCCCGAGGGGGCGCAGATGGTGTTCCACTCCGCACCTGCTCCCGGCTGGGCGGACGCATCCGGGCAGTTCCCGGCGACCCCGAAGCCGACCGCCCCGCTGCCGAAGGAACACACGAAGTACCGCGGGCACTACCTGCACGGCGATCGGGTGGTGTTCAGTTACACGGTGAACGGCGTTGGGGTGTTGGACACGGTGAAAAGATCCGATGCCGGGTTCCTCCGCACCCTGCGGATTGATGAGCACGACAAGCCGCTGCAACTGCGGATCGATGACACACGGATGTCACCGCTGCCGGCGAGCCAGGAGGCCCGCATCCTCTACGTCACCTACGGCGACGTGAAGACCCCGGAGGCGGACGACCTGACCGAGTTGACCAAGCCCGGCCCGGCCCGGTGGGGCAAGCCGATCGAGACGAAGCTGGTACGCGGGGACGAGTCCGGCCCGTTCGCCGTGGACACGCTGACCATCCCCTACGACAACCCGCACAAGGCGCTGTTCTTCTGCACCGGCCTGGACTTCCTGCCCGACGGCCGCGTCGCCATGTGTACCTGCCACGGCGACGTGTGGCTGGCGAAGGTGGCGGGTGACACCGTCTCCTGGCAGCGGTTCGCCACCGGCCTGTACCACCCGCTCGGGCTGAAGGTGGTGGACGGGAAAGTGGTGGTGCTCGAACGCGGGCAACTCACCCGCCTGCACGACACCAACGCCGACGGCGAGGCCGACTTCTACGAGTGCGTGTGCAACGACTGGCACACCGGCCCCGGCGAACACAGCTACGACACCTGCCTGGAGACCGACCCGCAGGGCAACTTCTACTTCTTCAAGACCGGTGACACGGAACTGCCGAGCGGCGGGACGCTGCTGAAGGTGAGCAAGGACGGCAGCAAGGTGGAGACGTTCGCCACCGGGTTCCGCCACCCGATCGGCCTGGGCATGTCGCCCACGGGAATCGTCACCGGGGCGGACCAGGAAGGGAACTGGATGCCGGCCACCCGCATCGACCAGTACAAGCCGGGCGGGTTCTACGGCGACATGCGGGCGCACCACCGGCAGACCCCGCCGACCACCTACGACCCGCCGCTGTGCTGGCTGCCCCGCGAGGTGGACAACTCGGCCGGCGGGCAGGTGTGGGTGCCGAAGGGCGCGTTCGGCCCGCTGTCCGAGTTGCCTCTACACCTGAGCTATGGCCGTTGCCGGCCGTATGTGCTGCTGCGGCAAGAGTTCACCGACGGCACGGTGCAGGGCGGGGTGGCACCGCTGCCCATCTCGTTCCTGTCCGGGTCGTGCCGCGGGCGGTTCGACCCGACCGGCGACCTGTGGGTGTGCGGGCTGAACGGCTGGCAGACGGCGGCGAAGGCGGACGGCAGCCTCCAGCGGGTGCGGTACACCGGCAAGCCGCTGGACACGGTGGTGAAACTGGACGTGGTGCAGGCCGGGGTGAAGCTGACGTTCACCCGCCCGCTGGACAAGGCGACGGCCGAG
>CANJKY010000408.1 GCA_947474875.1 Gemmataceae bacterium | reverse complement strand
TGTCGGTCAGCCGCAGTTTGGTCGCCGCCAACTCGCGGAACCGGTCCTCCTGGTCCGGGTTGGCGGCGAGGGTGTACTGGAGGGCGTGGACGGCGGCCGCCCGCAAGTCCTGCCGGGTGGTGTCATTCAGCGCGTCGGCGATGGCCGGCAGGTCGAGCAACCCGGCGGCGGCTAGAACCGAGAATCGACCGCCGGCGAAGTATTCGGCGGTAGGCGGGGCGTTCGGCTCGGCCCGCAACTCGGCCAGGGCCGCCGTCACCGATTTGGCGTCCTTCAGCCGGGCGGCGAACCCGTCCAGGGCCTTGAGCATCGGCTGGGCGGACTTGGCGTTCGGGTAGACAGGCGCTTTGGCGAACCCGAGTTCGTTCTGCATCAGCCGGTCGGCCGGGTCCGGCTTCTTCGGTCCGGCCATTTTCCCGCCCTTGCTATCCCACAGCAGCACCTCGCCGGCGGCGATCTTGGGCACCGCCTTGTACCGCTCCTTCACCCCGGCCGTCCCCTTCACCGCGTACACCGCGGCCGACGCCACCGGCGCCTCGAGAAACTTACCCGGGGTGGGCTGGTGGACCAACTGGACCATCACCTCGCTGGCCGCGTCCGGCAGGCTGACGTCCCACACCTCGCCGCGGAACCGCACCCGGAACACCGCACCGGTCGGCTTGCCGGCGGTCAGGTACACCCGCCCGGCGTGCAGGGTGAAGTCGGCGTCGTACCCGTCGTTCGGGGCGTGCAGGGTGACGGCGGTGTCCAGCAGCGGGAGCGGGAGCAGGTCCGGCACCACGTTCCCCCACAGTTCGGCCGTCGCCCCGCTGCTAAACGTCACTTTGGCGGTGAACCCCGGCGGGCATACGACCCGGTCGGTACTATTCACCCCTTCGCCCTTGACGAGCCGCACCCACGGGTCGGTGTCCGACTTGCGGGCGAGCAGCACCTTCTCGTCCGGCGAGTCCAGCTTGGCGACCGCCAACCGGTCGGGCCGTGGCGGCTCCGGGGCGGGCACCAGGTCGCCCGCCGGCTTTGTCTCGGGTTCGGCCTTCTTCTCCGGCTTCGTCTCGGGTTCGGCCTTCTTCTCCGGCTCCTTGTCCGGCTCTTTCTTTTCGGGTTCCTTCTTCTCCGGTTCCGGGGCGGCGGTCGGGATGGTCACCACCGGTCCCTTCGCCAGCGGCCCGCCGACCGGGGCGATCGGCCCCTTCGGCCACGCCAGCCAGGCGGTGACCACGAACCCGACCGCGAGCAGCGCCGCCACCGCCCACCGCGCCGCCCGCTGGCCGACCGACTGGGTCTGCGAGTACGGGGTCATGCCGAGCAGGTACTGGGCGTCGGCGTCGGCCGCGTCCGCCGCCTTCTCCGCCGCCACCACCCCACCGACCGGCAACGCCCGCCCGCCCGGCGTGCGGCCGGGGATGGACTCCTTCCCCTTCACCAGCGTGTACATGCGGCGGTACGCGGTCGGCGGCACCCGCATCTGCTCGGACAGCAGTAGGGTGAGGATCTGGTGACAGGCGGCAACGTCCGCCAAATGCACGTCGGATTCCAGGGCGAGTGTCTCGAACTGTGTCACCTGCTCCGCGGTGAGGGTGTCGGACAGGTACGCGGCCACCGTGTTCGGGTCGGCCGGCCCGCCGTCCGGCCCGCCGGGGGGGGTGCTCAGCCCCCGCTTCCGCGTCACCTTCTTGATGCGGTCCATCAGTTCCAGCGCCTGCGGGCTTTCGGCCAGTTTCTGACCGATCGCCTTCGCCTCGGCCGGCGGTAGGGTGTCGTCCAGGTAGGCGAGCAGGGTGCGGAGGGTGAGCCGGAGCATAACAGCCTCGTAACGGGGGTCGAAACTGTTAGTGGCGATCCGCCCGCAGTTTCGTGCATAATTCCGGGAGGAATTTTTCGCACCGTTCCCGAGTCGAGTATGTCCGCCCCGCTCCTCGCCGCGTTGCTCGTCTGCTCTGCCGACCCGACCGCCGGGCTGAAGGTGCCGGACGGGTTCGTCATCACCCAGTTCGCTGGTCCGGAGCTGGCGAACGACATCTACTGCCTGCACATCGACGCCGCCGGCCGGGTGCTGGTGGCCGGGAAGGGGTACGTGCGGCACCTGACCGACACCGACGGTGATGGCAAGGCGGACCGGGCGGTGGACGTGATCCCCCCGCCGGCGGACTGGCCGATGGGCCTGCTGTGGGAGGGCGACACCCTGTACGTGGTGAGTGACGGCGGGCTGAAGCGGTTCCGTGGGGTGGACGGAAAAGCCCCGACGAAGCAGAAGCCGGACCTGCTGGTGAAGCTCGTCACCGGCGGGGAGCACGCCGCCCACGCGGTGAAGCGGGGGCCGGACGGCAAGCTGTGGGTGCTGTGCGGGAACAACGCCGGGGTGGGCGAGAAGACCATCACAGCCAAGGACTCGCCGGTGAAGACGCCGGTCGCCGGCGTGCTGCTGCGGCTGAACGATGACGGCAGCGAGGTGGAGGTGATCGCCGACGGGTTCCGCAACCCGTACGACTTCGACTTCGACTACCGGTGCGTGCCGTACACGTTCGACTCGGACAACGAGCGGTGCGCCGGCCTGCCGTGGTACGAGCCGACGCGGGTGTACGGCATCTCGGCTGGGGCGAATTACGGGTGGCTGAACCCGCAATACGCCCAGACGTGGAAGCTGCCGCCGTACTTCTCCGCCCACCCGCTCGTCGCCCCCGGCCGCGGTTCCCCCACCGGGGTGGCGTACTACCGGCACTTCACCTTCCCGCAGCCGTACAGACGGCAACTGTTCTACGCCGACTGGACGTTCGGCAAGATCTACTACACCCACCCGGACGCTGCACTGCCGACGGCGAAAGTGTTCCTCGAAGCGACCGGGGAGAACGGGTTCGCCCCGACCGGGCTGGCCGTCCATCCGGGTACCGGCGAGCTGTACGTGAGCGTCGGCGGGCGGGGTACCCGCGGGGCGGTGTACCGCATCGCCGCCGAGAAGCCGGCGAAAGGCGAGGTGGAGCCGTACCGGGTGTCCGATCTTCAGAAGTACGAGCCGATCATGCCGGGGCTGAACCCGGAGGACTTCACGACCGCCAAGTTCCCGTACCTGAAGCTGAGGGCCATCCGATCGTGGGAACTGGCCCTGGGCGACCTGGTTGATCCGAAGCTGGCCGGTACGGTGTGGGAGGGGTACTCGCCGCGGAAGCCGGTGAGGTGGAACGATGTGGCGGCGGTGGCGAAGGTGGCCCGCGAGGCGTTCCCGACCAAACAGGCGGATCTGAACCGCGAAATCGTCCGCTTCCTGGCGGTGGTGCAGGACGGCGAACACGATCTGGTCCCGAAAGTGACCGCCCACCTGGGTACGCTGGTCGACCCGGTGGAACGCGTCCACTACCTGATCGCCCTCGGGCGGCTGGGCGGGAACCGCACCGCCGACGACACCGCCCGCGTCGCCAACGAACTCGTCACCCTCGACGCCGAGTACGAGCGGAAGCGCATACTCCGAGATCGGCACTGGCCGCTGCGGCTGGCCGAGGCCGCGGCCGGGCTGTGCGAGAAGGACCCGCGGCTGCTGCCGGCCGTCCTGGCGCACCCGCAGTTCGGCCATGCCGACCACCTGTGGCTGGCGAAGCTGCCGGGCGCGGACCGGAAGCAGGTGGCGAAGGCGTTTGCGGCGAAGGCGGCGGGCGACGCCGGCTACCGCTGGGCCGCCGGTCACGTCGAGTTCGTCGCCGAACTACCGGAGGCCGACCGCCGCCCGCTGCTGCTCAAGCTGTACGACCGCGGCCTGACCGACGCGGTGGTGACGCGATTGGCGAAGCAGCCGCATGCGGCGGACCGCGAGCGGTTCGTGGCCGGGCTGTCATCCGCGTCGGCCGTGGCGACGGCGGCGTGCGCGAAGGCACTGGCGACGATGCAGGCCGACGGAACTAGCGAACTCGTCCCACTCGTCCGAGCCTTGCGGCGGTTCCCGGACCCGAAGACCGACGCCGCGGTGCGGAAGGAGGTGGTCGCGCTGCTGCAAGCCCGCACCGGGCAGACACTCGACGACGTGGCGAAGTGGGAGGCGTGGCTGGCCGCGACGCACCCGGAGTTGGCGAAGAAGTTGACCGCCGGCGGGTACGACGCGGCGGCGTGGACGAAGCGGCTGGCCGCGGTGAACTGGGACGCCGGCGACGCCGAGCGGGGGAAGGCGGTGTTCGCCAGGGCGCAGTGTGCGGCGTGCCACGACGGCGGGTCGGCGGTCGGCCCGGCGCTGGCCGGCGTGGGCAAGCGGTTCGGCCGGGACGACCTGCTGACGGCCATCCTGGAGCCGAGCCGCGACATCCCCGCCCGCTACCGCACCACGAAGGTGGACACCACCGACGGGAAGGCCTACGAGGGGGTGGTCATCTACGAGGCGACGGACGGGGTGATCCTGCAGACCGGTGCGGACACCACCGTTCGCGTCGCCGGCAAGAACATCGAGTCGATGAAGCCGGGCACGCGGTCGCTCATGCCGGCCGGGCTGATGGACCCGCTCACCGCGGTCGAGATCGCCGACCTGCTGGCGTACCTGAAAGTGCTGGACGGGAAATGACAAAGCGGCCGGCCGCACTCGGTAAGTGCGACCGGCCGCCGGTGTATCACGCGGGTCGCGGCCTCTTCCGTTCCAGCCCCGTGGTTCCAGCACAGGACTCGGCGACCCGAGCGATGGGAGTGAAAAAGCAACGGCTGTGCCAGGGCAAAAAATCGTTCAGGGTGGGCGAAAAGCGGGCACTTTCTTCCGGCCGGGCTGTACTGCCCTGCAACTCTTACAACCGGCGGCGTG
>CANJKY010000407.1 GCA_947474875.1 Gemmataceae bacterium | reverse complement strand
CCGGCCCGCTCCTTTCAGTCGCGGCGAAGATCAGCCAACCGGTTTGTCAGATGTCGCGGCCACAGGTTCCGGCTGCTCCTTCAATTCCTGCCGCTTCTTTCTTCGCCCGAGCAGGTACTGAATTGCCATCGGGGTGAGGGACAGGGCGATGATGACCAGGGCCAGGATGTCGATTTTCTTTCGCAGTTCGAAGTCCGGGCCGAACACCCGCTTCAGCGCCGGTTCCAGGAAGTCGACGGCGTAGTACCCGAACAGCAGCATGCTGCTGATCCACAGGATGCCGCCGGTGACGCTGTACGTCAGGAACCAGCGGTAGTTCATCTTCGCCGCCCCGGCCACGATCGGCACGAACGTGCGGGCGAACGGCATGAACCGGGCCATCACCACCGCCTTGCCGCCGTGCGTCTCGAAGAACTCCCGCGCCTTCAGCAGGTACTCCCGCTTAAACCACCGTGACTTCGGCCGGTTGAACAGGGCTGGCCCCGCCTTCGATCCGAACAGGTAGCCGGTGTTGTCCCCGGCGATGGCAGCGGCCATCAGGAACGCCATCAGCACCCAGATGTTCCAACTGCTCGGCGTGCCGCTGGCCGCCGCCCCGTCCTCCAGCATGCGGGCGACGATGCCGACCGTCACCAGCAGCGAGTCGCCGGGCAGGAAGAAGCCGACGAACAGGCCGGTCTCGGCGAAGATGATGAACGCCAGCGCCGCCACCGCCGGCCAGAACACGCCCGGCTTGTCCAGCACGTTCTGCCACTGCTGCGGGTCGCGGAGGTTGACGACGATCGTCTTGATGACGTCCCACACCTGCTGGAAGAACTCGCTCATCGCTGGCCCGGTGAGAAAACGCGGAATCCGAAAGTGTAGGTTACGGGAACCCGATCTGCGGCGAAAGCCCAGGGACGGGCGTCCCTGGGCTTGGTCGGGTGGTTGCCGTTCCCCGGTCCGCGCCGGACGATACCAGCACCGCCCACGCTGCCATCCCACCGGGCGTTCGGAGTCCATCTCATGCGAACCGTGTTCGCGTCGCTGACCGTCGCCGCCCTGCTGGGCGGGGTGGTGCTCGCCGACGACAAGAAGGCCGACGTGAAGGTGCCGGCCGGGTTCACCGCCGGGGCCACCGTCGAGGGGCTGACCGAGTACAAGCTGAAGAACGGGCTGCGGGTGCTCCTGCTGCCCGACCCGAGCCAGCCGAAGGTGACGGTGAACTGCACCGTCTTCGTCGGCAGCCGGCACGAGGGGTACGGCGAGACGGGCATGGCCCACCTGCTCGAGCACATGGTGTTCAAGGGGTGCCCGAAGTACCCGGACGTGCCGAAGGCGCTCCGCGACCACGGGGCGGAGTTCAACGGCACCACCTCGTGGGACCGCACCAACTACTACGAGACGATGCCGGCGACCGACGACAACCTGGAGTTCGGCATCGAACTGGAGGCCGACCGGCTGGTGAACTCGTTCATCGCCCGCGAGGAACTGCTGAAGGAGTTCAGCGTGGTGCGGAACGAGTTCGAGGCCGGGGAGAACAACCCGGAGGGCATCCTGTTCCAGCGGATGCTGGCCGCCGCGTTCGAGTGGCACAACTACGGGAAAAGCCCGATCGGCAACCGCACGGACATCGAGCGGGTGCCGGTGGACAGCCTGCGGGCCTTCTACAAGAAGTACTACCGGCCGGACAACGCCATGCTCATCGTGGCCGGGGCGTTCGACCCGGCCAAGGCGCTCGCTCTGATCGACAAGCACTTCGCCCCGGTGCGGAACCCGGCCGACCCGGTGCCGGTGACGTACACGGAGGAGCCGCCGCAGGACGGCGAGCGGCTGGTCACCCTGCGGCGGGTGGGCAAGGTCGGGGCGACCGGGGTGGTGTACCACATCCCGGCGGCGGCACACCCGGAGTACGCGGCGGTCGAGGTGCTCGCCGCCTGCCTGTCCGAGGAGCCGAACGGCCGGCTGTACAAGGCGCTGGTGGAGGCGAAGCGGGCCAGCAAGGTGATGGGGGTGGCGTTCCCGGCGCACGACCCGGGGTTCCTGGTGGCCCTCGCCCAGACCGAGCCGGCGAACACTGAGAAGGCCCGCGACGCGCTGACCGACACGCTGGAAAGCCTGGCCAAGAACCCGATCACCGCCGACGAGGTGGAGCGGGCGAAGCGGACGCTGCTCAAGGAGCGGGAGCAGACGCTGGCGAACAGCCAGCGGTTCGCCATCAGCCTGAGCGGGTGGGCGGCGTACGGCGACTGGCGGCTGTTCTTCCTCGGCCGCGACCGGCTGGAGAAGGTGACGGCGGACGAGGTGAACAAGGCGGCGGCCAAGTACCTGGTGCGGTCCAACCGCACGGTCGGCATGTACGTGCCGACGGACAAGCCGGAGCGGGCGGACGTGCCGGCCGCCCCGAGCGTGGCCAAGCTGATGGAGGGGTACACGGGGAAGGAGGCGATGGCGGCCGGTGAGGCGTTCGACCCGACCCCGGAGAACGTGGAGAAGCGGGTGAAGCGGGGCACCGTCGGCGAGGGCGTGCGGTACGCCGTGCTGGCGAAGAAGACCCGCGGGGAGACGGTCCACCTGACACTCAACCTGCGGGTGGGGAACGCCGACTCGCTGAACGGCAAGAACGCCCCGTTCGACTTCCTCGGCCCGCTCATGCTGCGGGGCACCAAGTCCAAGACCCGCCAGCAGATCAAGGACGAGTTCGACAAGATGAAGGCGACGGTGAGCGTCACCACCGACGGCGACCGCGGGCTCGGGCTGATCGCGGTGAGCGTGCAGACCAAGCGGGAGAACCTGCCGGCGGTGCTCAAGCTGCTCGGCGAGGTGCTCCGCGAGCCGGTGTTCCCGGCGAGCGAGTTCGAGGTGCTGAAGCGGGAGGCGATCGACGACCTGGAGAAGGGGAAGACCGAGCCGACGCAACTGGCGGTCATCGCCATCCAGCGGAAGATGAGCGGGTACCCGAAGGGGGACGTGCGGTACGTGCCGACGCTGGACGAGGCGGCCGAGCGGCTGAAGGCCTGCACCGTGGACGACGTGCGGAAGCTGTACACCGAGCAGGTGGGCAGCGGGGCCGGAGAACTGGCGATCGTCGGCGACTTCGACCCGACCGCCGCACTCGCCCAACTGGACGACATCCTGAAGGGGTGGAAGGCCGGGACGGCGTACACCCGCATCGAGCGGAAGGTGATGCCGGTCGCCGCCGGGGTGGAGAAGATCAACACCCCGGACAAGGCGAACGCCCTGTACGTGGCCGGGCTGGCGATGGAGCTGAACGACGCCGACCCGGAGTACGCCCCCCTGACCGTCGGCAACTACCTGCTCGGCGCGTCCCCGCTGTCCAGCCGCATCAGCAACCGGGTGCGGGGGAAGGACGGGCTGAGCTACGGGGCCGGGTCGCAGGTGGTGGCGTCGGCAACGGACAAGTACGGCGGGTTCCTCATCTTCGCCATCACCAACCCGAAGAACATCGACAAGGTGGACGCGGCCGTCGCCGAGGAGGTGGGCAAGTTCCTCAAGGAGGGGGTGAGCGCGAGCGAGTTGGAGGAGGCGAAGAAGGCGTGGGTGGCCAGCCAGAAGCAGCAGCGGGCGGATGACAAGACGCTGGCCGGGCAACTGGCCACCTCGCTGCACGCCAAGCGGACCATGCAGTACTACGCCGACCTGGAGGCGCAGGTGGAGAAGACCCAGCCGGGCGACGTGAAGAAGGCGTTCGACAAGCTGGTGGACCAGAAGAAGCTGGTCATCATCCAGGCCGGCGACTTCCAGAAGAAGGACGAGAAGAAAGACGACAAAAAGTGACCCGCCTGTGAGTGGTAGGCACACTCCGTGTGCCGTTCTTCGCCGATGAGGAACGGCACACGGAGTGTGCCTGCCACTCTTAAACACTCCCCCCCCCGAGGCCCCTGCCGTGATTGACCGCCGCACCTTCCTGGCCGGCTCCGCCGCCGCCGCCGCCGCCGCCCTGGTCCACTCGGACGACAAGAAGGACGACCCGTTCGGCGGGTTCACCGTCGGCACGCAGACGTACACGTTCCGCAAGTTCCCGCTCGAACGCGCCCTGAAGACGATGCAGGACCTGGGGGTGAGGTATGGCGAGTTCTACCGCGGGCACATCCCCACCGACACCGCCGGGGACAAGATGAAGGCGGTGAAGAAGATGCTCGCCGACTACGGCGTCACCCCGGTGGCGTTCGGCGTCGAGCAGTTCACCAAGGAGCACGACCACAACAAGCGGCTGTTCGAGTTCGGGGCCGCGCTCGGGGTGAAGGCCCTGTCCGCCGACCCGAACCCGGGCAGCTTCGACAGCCTGGACAAGCTGTGCGAGGAGTACAAGATCGCCATCGCCATCCACCCGCACGGGCCGGTGGGCAAAGAGATGCACCGGTGGAAGTCGGCCGAGTACATCCTGAGCGTGGTGAAGGACCACCACGAGCTGATCGGCACCTGCCTGGACACCGGGCACATCATCCGGTCCGCCCAACTCGGGGTGATCCTGGACCCGGCGAAGGAGGTGACCACGATGGGCGCCCGCAACTTCGGCATGCACCTGAAGGACCACGACAACAAGCGGAAGACGGACGTGGTGTTCGGGGACAAGACCGGGGTGCTGGACGTGCCGGCGGTGCTGACGGCGCTCAAAGCGGTGAAGTTCAAGGGGTACATCGCCATCGAGTACGAGGCGAACGAGAACGACCCGACGGCGGACGTGAAGGCGTGCCTGGCGTACCTCAAAGAGGCGGTGAAGAAGGTGGGGTGAGCGGACGGGTTTGCCGTGACCCGGAGGGGAGCGCTCCCCTCCGGG
>CANJKY010000406.1 GCA_947474875.1 Gemmataceae bacterium | reverse complement strand
GGGAGGAGTTCTTCGAGGCGGTGTTCGGGTTCGAGGCGAAACTGGCGGTGCGGGCCGACCTCCGCGGGCGGGCGGTCGGCACCCGGCCGAAGTTCGCCGCCTGGCGGGAGCCGCTGGTCGCCCTGTGCAACCACGTGGAGGCGGCCCGGCAGAAGGCCCGCGAGCGGGACATGCTGGAGGCGGCCGAGTACCAGCGGCTGGTCGCCGCCGGCACCCCGCGCGCGGCGGCCCGCGAACAGGCGGCGGCCACCGCCTCCGCCCTGGTCGAGCAGGCCAGCGTCATCCGCGAGTCGTCCGACCTGAACCGCCCGGACGCCCCGTCCCAGTCCGGGGTGATCGCCTTCCGCCCGCTGCTGCGGTCGAACGCTGTCGTGCCCGGCCTGACCGAACCGCCGACGGACCACTTCAGCGAGGTGGCCGACTGGCTGATCGGCAAGGCGGTGCGGGGCGTGCTGGCGGCCGTGCTGGTGGCGGCGTGCGGGCTGTGGGTGGTGCAGAACGGGCTGCTGCGGTGGGGCTCATCGCACGCGGCCGAGATCACCCCGCTGGTGGTGCCCGGCGTTCCGGCCGAGTGGACCGCGTGGTGCGACACCGCCAACGCCGGATGGGGCGGGGTACTGCTGCTCGTGTCCCTGTTCTACCGCGGCAAGCGGATGGCCGGCCTTACCCTGCTCGGGGCCGGGGTGACGGTGTTCGGGCACAAGCTGGGCATCCGCACCGTCGAGCCGGTGCGGGACTACCACGTCGCCATGTTCCTCGGCACCGTGCTCGCGCTGGTCGGCTACCGCCTCGGCCGGCGGTGAACCGGTCAGCGGCCGTCGGCCGGCACCAGCAGTTGCGTCTCGATCACCGTCGGCAGCGGCTGCTCCCGCCCCAGGTCCACCCACACCGCCACCAGTCGGTCGTGTACCCACAACGTCATCGGCCGCTCGCCGGCGTCCACCCAGCAGTTGTGGCTGCGGGTGTGGGCCGTCACCCGGCCGTCGGCATCGACGGTCAGCCAGTGGAAGCGGAACGGCATCCACGCCCGGTCCACCGGCAGGGTGAATTTCAGCCGCAGGGCAGCGACCGGCTGGTCGGTGTCCGGCACCAGCCGGGTGCGGAACAGGAGCGGGTCGGGCGGGGGAATCCGCGGGTCCGGGGCCGGCTCGTCGGCCGGCAGTAGGGTGGCGATCACCCGGTACTCGGCCGGCGGGGCGGCCCCCCGCACCGGGCCGGCGTCGTGGCTCCACAAGATCGTCCAGTATTCACGGAACCGGTCGACCCCGTGGTAGTACCGGTGCCGCTCGGCGATCAGGTCGAGGGTCATGCCGGCTGCCGCGTCCGCCCGCACGCTCTGCTCCGCCGTCCGGTACCCGCGGCCGAATGTCGCCGCTTCCAGCCAGTTTTGTCGAACCACCACCGCCCCGCCGACGGCCACCCCGACCGCCCCCGCCACCGTCCACCACCGGGGCAACCGCGGGAAGCGGCCGGCGAGGGTGATGAGGATTACGCACGGGCCGAGCGCGGCGATCGCCGCGTACCGCGGGGAGGCGACGTTCGGGCGGGTGAACCCGATTACTACGGCGAACGCGGCCACCCCCGCCAGCGCCGTAAGCAGGCCGAGCGTGACCGCCCTTTGCTCGCGGTCCGCCCAGAACTGCCGGAGCAACAAGCCGGCGGCGGCCACGCCGACGATCGCCAGGGCGATTCCGCTCACCGACCGGGCCGAGGTGAGCGCCGGGCCGAAGGCGTTGCCGACGGTCTGGAGGACTGTCCACGCCGTCTCCGGGCCGGGCGTCGAGCGGTGGATCCGCGGGGCTGACAGTGAGTCGGCCACCGCCACCGCCGCGTAGGCCAGTATCGCCCCGCACACGCCGACAGCCGCCCACGCCGCAGGCGTTCGACACGGCTGCGTGACCGTCCGCCAGATCACCCACCCGCCGACGAGCGGGGCGAACAGCAGGCCGATGCCGCCGCCGAGCGCGAGCACGAGTGTCAGCGCCACCCCGATCCAGGCGACCCGCGCCGCCGGCCACCCCGGCGACCGCACCACCAGGGCGACGAACGCGGCCACCGCGAACACGTTCAGTGTGAACGCGATCTGGTATCCCATGATGAGGTTTTCGCAGTGCCCGCGGTGGAGCAACAGGATCGGCGCCCAACAGTCCGAGTACGCCGTGGTTCCGCGGGCGGTGCGGGCCGTGGTCATCACCAGCGCGGCCGCCCCGGACAGCAGCCCGAGGGTACACCACATGCCCGCCCGGTAGTCCCCGCCGGTGGCGTGGAACAGCCCCAGGTACAGCAGTCGGGCGAGCGGGTAGCGGTGCTCGGCGTGCCGCTCCACCACCCATTCCCACTTCGTGGCCGTCGGCCCGTACAGGACGGGCACGAACGTCCACTCGTCGTACACCGGCATGTTCGGCCCGTACTCGCGGATGTACCCGCCGGCTAGCACGGTCATGGCCGCCCACACCGTCCACACGACCACCCGCCGGCCGGGGGCGCCGAAGTACCAGTCGAGGAATCGGCGGAGGGGTCCGGCCGGTCGGTCCGTCATTCCGTTCGCCCGTGAGTGGTGGGGGCTGGTAATATGACCAGCATCGGCCGCCGGGGACTAGAGGCGATGGCGAAATGTGACGAGGGGTACCCGTGCGACGTGTGCGGGCGGGACGTGGAAGGAATCACCGAGTCCGACCTGTACCTGCGGTACGTGCTCGGCGAAGTCCAGCTCGATCGCTTGCACCTGCACCCCGAACGCCACATTCGGTGCAATCCGGCGGTCGCGCAGTACATCGTGGATGAGCGGTTCGACCCGGTGGTGTGCCCCGGCCCGTTCGACAAGCGGACACTGGACGCCGGGTTCGTGCGGGCGGAAGAAATCCGTGTCACCCGCGGCTGGCGACGGCTGGCTGACGTGCCCACCCTGCGTCTGACCATCCCTGAGTATCCGATATCCATAACCCCTGACGAGTAGGTGACCTATGGCCCGACTGCTACTCTCGCTGGCCGCCGCGGTGTTCGCAGGCGGCTACGCCCTCGCCGACGTGGAGTCCGGCCCGAAGGCCGGGGAGAAGGTGAGCGAGCTGAAGGTTCATGCCCTGTCCGGCACGAACGAGGGCAAGGACGTGGACTACGCGGCCGAGCGGAAGGACGAGCCGACGGTGTACCTGTTCGTGAACGCGGAGAAGTTCGGCCGCCCGGTCCACCGGTTCATCAAGACGCTGGACGAGAAGGTAACGGGGGTGTCGGACAAGGCGGTGGTGGTGGCCGTGTGGGTGGGCGGGGAAACGGACAAGAACAAGGAGTACCTGCCGAAGATCAAGAAGTACTACGACCACACCGCGCTCACCGTGTTCGGCGGGGACGCGAACGGGCCGAACGGGTGGGCGGTGAACCAGTCCGCCCACCTGACGGCGGTGGTGGTGCAGGCGGGCAAGGTGGTGAAGTCGTTCGCCTACGAGTCGGTGAACGACACGGACGTGGCGGCGGTCGAGGCGGAGTTGAAGAAGGCGGTCGGGAAGTAATTCACTCGTCCGGTTCCGCGCCTGACACGTCGCCGTCTTCCTTCCCGCCCCGGGCGATCGTCTTCCCGGTGTCGATCCGCTCGCCCCGCTCTTCGGCCGGCTGCGTTTCCGGCGGGCGGGTGCCGGGGGGGTGTTTCGGTTCGGCCGGCGGGTTCGGCCTGCGGTCCGGCGGTTGCTCGTGCGGGAACATCGGTCGGCCTCGCGGGGGTGTGGTCGCTACACTCACCGGGGCAAGTCCGATGCCGCCCGGAGCCGCGATGGACCCGATCTCGTCCAACCCGTTCGCCGTCCTCACCCTGATCGCCGCCCCGGCGGTGCTGACCAACGCGTCGGCGGTGATGTCGCTCAGCACGTCCAACCGGTTCGCCCGCGCCATCGATCGCGCCCGCACGGTGGCGAAGGAGTTCCAGACGAAGAAGGACGAGCCGGACGACCTGGTCGCGTACCGGTTCCGCCAGCTCACCTACGCCAACCGGCGAGCGCAACTGCTGGTGCGGGCGCTCACCGCCTTCTACCTGTCGCTCGGAGCGTTCGCCGCCGCCGCCATCATCTCGGTGATCGGGGCGGTGGCGGTGATGCTCGGGGCGAACCTGGTGGCGGGGGTGACGGAGTTGATCGGTCTGGCGATCGGGGCGGTGGGCGTCGGCGGGCTGGTGGCCGGGTCGGTGGTGCTGGTGTACGAGACGCGGTTCACCCTCTCCACCATCCGCGAGGAGGCGGAGGTGATCGCCACCGAGTTGCGGGTCGGTCTGCCGACCGGGAAGGCGGCCGAGCCGAAGGGGTGAAGTGGTCCGCTCGCCGAGCGAGCGGACGGATTCACTTCTTGGACCACATTCCGATCAGCCGGGTGAGCAGTCCGTGTAGCACGGGTTCGCGGTCGGTTGCCGATCCGGCTTCGGCGGGCGGGATGCCGTCCCGCAACTGCTCGATCACCTCACCCGGGTCGGCCGGCTTGGTGAACTGCAGGTCGAACCCGGCGTCCACCGCCCGTTCCAGGTGGGTGTGGTCGCCGTAGGCGGTCATGGTGGCGAACAGCGGCGGGCGGTCTGGGAACCGCTCCCGCAGTTGTCGGGCAAGGTCGTACCCGGTCATCCCCGGCATGTTGATGTCGAGCACGCAGGCGTCCGGGCGAAACCCGTCGGTAGTCGCCAGGGCCGACGGCCCGTCGAAACACGTCCGCACGTCAAACCCGGCTGCTTCCAGCACCTCGCTCATCGTCGTCGCCGCGTCCTGGTTGTCGTCCACCACCAGCACGCGGTGCTTGGCCGTCGTCGTCATCGCACGTC
>CANJKY010000405.1 GCA_947474875.1 Gemmataceae bacterium | reverse complement strand
TTGGCTTTGGGAGCCGCGACGTCGGGAGCCGCGACCGCGAGGGAGCGGGGTGTTGGACGCCCCGCTCCCTCGCGGTCGCGGCTCCCGTTGAAAGTCCTCCTCCTCGACCAGGCCACCTTCCCCCGCCGCAAGGTGTGCGGGTGCTGCCTGAACCGGCACACGCTGTCGGCGCTCGCCGCCGCCGGCCTCGGCGACCTGCCGGCGAAGTTCGGGGCGGTGCCGCTGCATTCGACGCTGCTGGCGGCCGGCGGGCGAACGGCGGCGGTGCGGCTGCCCGGCGGGGTGAGCGTGTCGCGAGAGGCGTTCGACGCGGCGCTGATGGACGTGGCACGGGCGGCGGGGGTGACGGTACGAACCGGCGTGCGGGTGCGAATGACCGCTCCCCACACGCTCACCGCGGGCGACGATGTCATCCGCGCCCGCGTCGTCATCGACGCCACCGGGCTAAACGGCCGGCTGACCGACTCCGACATCGAAGTGCGGCCCGGCTCGCGGATCGGCGCCGGCACCGTGATCACCACCGACCACGCCTTCTACCAACCTGGCACCATTTACATGGCGACCGGCCGCGGCGGGTACGTCGGGCTGGTACGATTGGAGGACGGCCGGCTGGACGCGGCCGCGGCGTTCGACGCCGGGTTCGTGCGAGACGCCGGTAGTTTGCCCACCGCCGCCGAGCGGACGCTGCACGAAGCCGGGTTGCCGCTGCCGGAACTGCACGCCGCAGACTGGAAGGGCACCCCGCCGCTCACCCGCCGGCCGACCAGCGTGGCCGGCCCCGGCTGGTTCGCCGTCGGCGACGCCGCCGGGTACGTCGAGCCGTTCACCGGCGAGGGGATGGCATGGGCCATCGCCGGCGCCGTGGCCCTGGCCCCGATCGCGGCACGGGCCGTGGAGCGATGGGACGATTCGCTCGCCGCGGAGTGGGTTGCCGTTCACCGCAGCATCGTCGGCCGGCGACAGGCAGTGTGCCGGCTGACGGCACGGGTGTTGCGATCCCCGCTCGCGTGCCGAATGCTCGTCCGCGGACTGCGGGTGCTGCCGGGGTTGGCGAACCCGTTCGTGCGGGCACTGAACCGACCGACCTCCTCACCGGGAATTTGAATGCCCCTCGCCATCCTCGGGCTGGGCACCGCCAATCCGCCGGGCACCGTCGACCAGGCGGAGTCGCTGCTCATCGCCCGTGAGCTGTGCGACCCGGTGGTCGGCGAATCGTCGTTCCTGCCCGGGGTGTACGCCGGGTCCGGGGTGGTCAGCCGATACCAGGTGATCGGCCGGCCGATCGTGGACGACCTGAAGGCCGGCACCCGCACCTCCGGCTCGCCGTACCTGCCCGGCCCGGACCCGCTCGGCCCCCGCACCGAGGTGCGGATGCGGATGTACGCCGACCACGCCCCGCCGCTGGCCGTGGAGGCGGCCGCAAGGGCGCTCGCTGACAGCGGGCTGTCAGCGGCGGATGTGACGCACCTGGTGACGGTGTCGTGTACCGGGTTCGTGTCGCCGGGGCTGGACTTCGTGGTGATGACCCGGCTCGGGCTGCGGCCGACGGTGGAGCGGGTGCAGGTCGGGTTCATGGGCTGCCACGGGGCGATCAACGGGCTGCGAACGGCGTTGGCGTTCGCCCGCGATCCTTACGCGGTGGTGCTGCTGGCCGCGGTGGAGCTGTGCAGCCTGCACTACTACTACGGCACGGCGGCGGATCAGGTGGTGGCGAACGCCCTGTTCGCCGACGGCGCCGCGGCGATCGTCGGCCGGGGAAGTGACGACGGCTGGCGGGTGACAGCCACCGGCTCGTGCCTCATCCCGGATTCGGCCGGCGACATGTCGTGGACCATCGGCGACCACGGGTTCGAGATGGGGTTGTCCAAGCGGGTGCCGGGGATGATCGAGAAGCACCTGCGACCGTGGCTGGAGCCGTGGCTGGCCGAGCGGGGGCACACGGTCGAGAGCGTCGGCAGTTGGGCGGTTCACCCCGGCGGGCCGCGCATCCTGACGGCGGTGGAGGAGTGCCTGCGGCTGCCGCCGGACGCGCTGGCCGACTCGCGGGCGGTGCTGGCCGGGTATGGCAACATGTCGTCGCCGACGGTGCTGTTCATTCTGGATCGCATGCGCAGGCGGAACGCCCCACGGCCGGTGGTCATGCTCGGGTTCGGGCCGGGGCTGGTGGCCGAAGCGGCGCTGGTGGAATGAGAGCGCCTACCGCGGCTCCAGTCGCGCCCGCAGGTGGGCGATCTGCCGCAGCCGCACGTCGTCCGCCGCGTCCGCCTGGAACGTCAGCTCCTCGCCGGTGACGGACTCCAGCAGCCGGTGGGCCAGGTGCCGCACCTCCAGTTCCCGACGTTCGAGCGCCTCCAGCAGCACCGGCACCGCGTCCTGCCCGCGGGCGTTCAACTCGTGCCACGCGGTCGGCATCCCCGCCTGATCTTTCAACTGCTCCACCCACCGTCGCATCTTCTCCCGCTCCAGGAGCTGGGCGGTCGCCCCGCCGAACGCCCGCACCGGCGGCGACACGGGCACGGGCGGCGGGGGCGGGGTGGGGGAGGTGAACGGCTGGGCCGTCGGGCGGTTGCCCACGTCGAGCGTGGCCGAGGCGAGCGGGATGACCGGCTCGTCCGCCCCGCCGCGGGGCGGGCCGCCGTTCCCGTTCACGTGCAGCGGGACGACCGGCGGCGACGCCGTCCGCGGGCGGGAGTACAGCAACTCGTCCTCGAACGTGCTGCCCAAGTACCCGTCGATGGCGATCGGGTCCCGCTTCAGTTGGTCCGGGGTGCCGTGCGTCACCACCTTCCCGCCGATGATCAGGTACGCGCGGTCGGCGATCTTCAGCACCTCCCGCACGTCGTGGTCCGTCAGCAGGATGCCGATCCCCTGGTTGGCCAGCTCGCGGATGTTGTGCCGGATGTCTTCTTTCGTCAGCGGGTCGACCGCCGCCAGCGGCTCGTCCAGCAGGATGAGCAGCGGCTCGCACACCAGACAGCGGGCGATCTCCAGCCGCCGCTTCTCCCCGCCGGAGCAGCGGGCGGCCGGGTTCTTCCGCACCTCCAGCAGGTTGAACCGGTCCAGCGCCTGCTCGGTCCGCTCCCACCGCTCGGCCCGGGTGAGCCGGCGGCCGAGGGTGCGGCTCTTCGGCAGGGCTTCGAGGATGGCGATCAGGTTCTGTTCGACGGTCAGCTTGCGGAAGATGCTCGGCTCTTGCGACAGGTAGCCCATGCCCAGCCGGGCGCGGCGAAACATGGGCAGGGTGCTCACCTCGCCGCCGGCGAAGTACACCCGCCCGCCGTTCGGGGTGATCTGTCCGGTGGTCATGCGGAAGCTGGTCGTCTTGCCCGCCCCGTTCGGCCCGAGCAGCCCGACGACTTCGCCGGCGTTCACCTCGAACGACACCCCATCGACCACCTTCCGCGGGCCGTACCACTTCTCCAACTCGCGGGCTTCGAGCAACGGCATCCGCGCGTCCCCCCCCAGCCGGACCGGGTCCGGCGTGCTGGCTATTATCCGATCCTATGCCGGCGGACAAGGGGAAAGCGAATTCCGGGCCGGACAACGGGTTCGGGCGAGCGGACCGGGTGGGCGACACCCCGCCGCAGAATTCTCTAGGCGCGGGAACGCGGTCGGGTATACTCGCGGCACATCTCTCGGCTCCCACGGAGGGGACGCGATGAAGACCGGGATTCTCGCCGCACTACTGGCCGCCGGCACTGCCGGCGGGGTGACCGTCCTGTTCATGGGAACGGGGAAGCACTGCGGGCCGTGCTTCAAATCCCAACTCCTCAAATCCCAGCTCGAATCGGCGCATACGAGCTTGCCGATCGAGGCGACGCCGTGCGACGACTCGGAGTGTGCCGCGTGTAAGGCGTGTCAGTCCGGGGCAACCAACAAGGTGTTCGACGTGGTGGATCTGAAGGCCGGGTACCAGATCAACGGCGAGCCGGCGCCGTTCGTGTCTTTCGACGAGCCGCCACTGGCTAAACGGTCGGCTGACGTGTTGCGGGTGGGGTTCGAGGCGAAGGCGGACGGGCCTGAGGTGCTGCCCCCGCCGCGGGAGGTGCGGTGATCTCGTAGCCGCGAGCCAGCCGCGAGCGCGGGGGGGCCTCCGTATTCATCCCGCACTGGACTTTCGTCTTCAGCCGCGGAGCGGCGGCCGGGTGTAGCCTGGGGTGACGGAGCGGAGCGACGGAACCCCAGGATCCGACGGCAAACCAAAACAAGCCCCGGAGGGGCGCTCGGGTACTCCGAGCGCCCCTCCGGGGCTTGTTTCATTCGTCTCAACGTTCCTGGGGCTTCCGCCCCAGGCTACACCCGGCCGCCGCTCCGCGGCTCAGACCCGGCGGTCGCGGCTCCTGACGGCTCACTTGCGGAACACGTTGTGGCAGTTCTTGCAGTTCTGGTCCACCGCCTGGAACTTCTTCACGATCGTCGCCTTGTCCCCCTTGGCCGCCGCCTCCGCCGCCTCCGCCCCCGCCTTCACCATGTCCTTGCTGTAGCCCGCCCACTTGTCCTTGTTCGCGTCCGGCGGCATCAGCTCGCTGTACTGGCCGATGAGCGCCACCAGGTTGGCCGCCTCGCCGGCCGCCTTGGCGTCGGTCACCGACTTGGCGAACTTGATGGTGTCGTCCTCCAGCCCCCGCCCGCCGCGGTTCTTCGGCTTGAACACGGTCATCAGGTCGTGCACGTCGAACTCGTTCTGCTCGTGCAGCTTCACCACCTTCTTCGGGTCGCCGGTGGCGGTGCCCATGGCCGCCGCGTCCTTCGCCGCCGCGTCCCAGTCCGGGTCCGCCTTGCCCAACGCCGCCGCC
>CANJKY010000404.1 GCA_947474875.1 Gemmataceae bacterium | reverse complement strand
GGAAGCCTGTGCCACCAAGAAGCCAGGAATCCCCCATGACCCGCCCCCGCCGCTACCTGCTCATCTCCGCCCTGCTCGTGCTGGCCGGGCTGGTCGGCCTGTCGTGGCAGTTCTTTCGCCTCCGCTTCCCGAACGCTTTCGACCGCGAGAGTGAGGACGCTGCCGAGGTCGAAAAGCTGAAGGCGGCCGACCTCGCCCGCCCGACGACCGCCGGGGCCGACTGGCCGCAGTACCTCGGCCCGAACCGCGACGGCACCGCCCCGGCCGACGGCTTCAACACCGACTGGAAGGCCAAGCCGCCGACGGTGCTGTGGACCGCCCCGTGCGGCGGCGGGTACTCGTCGTGCGCGGTCGCCGGCGGGCGGGTGTACACCCAGGACCGGCAGGGCGGGAGCGAGCGCGTCCTGTGCCTGGACGCGGCGGACGGCAAGCAGTTGTGGGCCTACGAGTACCCGGCCGATTACTCCGGCCTCACCCTCGGGTACACCGACGGCCCGCGGGCCACCCCCACCGTGTATGGCGGTCGGTTGTACGCGGTCGGGGCGGTCGGCCGGTTCGTCTGCCTGCAACTGCCGGCGACCCCCGACGCGAAGCCGACCCTGCTGTGGGAGCACGACCTGCGGGCGGAGTTCCGCGCCGCCCTGCCGCAGTGGGGGTACGCCGGCTCCCCGCTGGTCGAGGGTGAACTGGTGGTGGTGCAGCCGGCGGGAAAGGACGGGGCGGTGGCGGCGTTCGACCGCGCGACCGGCGAGCGACGGTGGGCGGTGGGCAAGACGACGAACGGGTACAGCTCGCCGGTGGCCGCCACCCTCGGCGGGGTCCGGCAGGTGGTGGCCGTCACCGGCGACGCCGTACTCGGTATCCGCGTGCCCGACGGCCAGTTGCTGTGGGAGCACCCGTGGGTCACCCAGCAGGGGGTGAACGCGGCCGCACCGCTGGTCGTCGGCGAGTACGTGTTCGTGTCGTCCGACTACGGCAAGGGGTGTACCCTGCTGCACGTCACCGCGGCGGGCGAGGGGAAGGCGGCGGCGAAGGTGGTGTACTTCCGCCCCGGCGGCAGGGGGCTGAAGAGCTGGCACGGCACCGCCGTCCACCGCGACGGGTTCGTGTACGGGTTCGACAGCCGCACGTTCCGCTGCCTGGACCTGCGGGCCGGCACGCTGGTGGACGACTACGAGGGGCGGGACGAGGCCAACCGGTTGATCACCAAAGGGGCGGTGACACGAGTGGGCGACCAGTTGGTCATTCAGAGCGAGACCGGCGGGCTGTACCTGGCCGACGCCGACCCGGCCGTGTTCAAGCTCCGCGGGCAGGTGACGGCACAGTTGGCAGGCTCGCAGGTCGTTTTCGCCGCTGTCGTCTCCGTCGCCGCCGTCCGCGAACAGCTGACAGGCGTGCTGAGCGGGTCGCAGTGCTGGGCCACGCCGACGGTGGTGAACGGCCGGCTGTTCACTCGCGACGGCGAGAAGGTGGTGTGCCTGGACGTGCGGAAGTAATGAGGCGGGGCGGACCGCTCGGCCCACCCCGTGCCTCGCTCACGCCCCGCTGGGGCGGGGTCGCGGCGGGCGCTTGGGCAGGTTGGTCGGGCGGGCGGTAGGTTCGCCCGCCTTGGTCGGGTCGCCACCTCCGCCGCGTTTGCCGCGGCGGCCGCCCCGCACCTGCTTCACCTGCGGGCTGGCTACCTTCTCGCCCTTCAGCTCGGCGATCTTGTCCCTCAGGAGCGCCGCCCGCTCGAACTCCATCCCCTCGGCCGCCGCCAGCATCTCCTTGTGCAGTTCCTCCAGGTACTCGGCGGTGGGCACGTCCTTCGCCTCGTACCCGGCCGCCTCCTGGGCGACGGCGTGCGCCTCGACCGCGTCCTCGATCCCCTTGTGGATGGCCGACATGACCGTCCGCGGGGTGATGCCGTGCTCGGCGTTGTACGCCAGTTGCAGTTCCCGCCGCCGGCCGGTCTCGGACATCGCGCGGGCCATGCTGTCGGTCACCGTGTCGGCGTACAGGATGACCTCGGCGTTCACGTTCCGGGCCGCCCGCCCCATCGTCTGGATGAGCGACTTGTCGCTCCGCAGGAACCCCTCCTTGTCCGCGTCCACGATCGCCACCAGGCTCACCTCCGGCAGGTCGAGACCTTCCCGCAGCAGGTTTACCCCGACCAGCACGTCGAACGCCCCTTCCCGCAGCTCCCGCAGCACCGTCACCCGCTCGATGGCGTCTAGCTCGCTGTGCAGCCACTTGCACCGCAGCCCGGCCTCCTTGAAGTAGTTGGTCAGGTCCTCGGCCATCCGCTTGGTGAGCACCGTTACCAGCGTCCGCTCCTTCTTCGCCGCCCGCCCGCGGATCTCCGTCTCCAGGTCTTTCACCTGCCCCTTCGCCGGCTTGACGTGGATGACCGGGTCCACCAGCCCGGTCGGGCGGATCACCTGCTCCACCACCTCCCCGCCGGTCTTCTCCAGCTCGTACGGGCCGGGGGTGGCGCTCAGGCACAGGCACCGCGTCAGCCGCTTCTCGAACTCCTCGAACCGCAGCGGACGGTTGTCCATCGCGCTGGGCAGGCGGAACCCGTGCTCCACCAGGGTGAGTTTGCGGGCGTAGTCGCCGTGGTACATGCCCCGCACCTGCGGCAGCGACACGTGCGACTCGTCCACGATGAGCAGAAAGTCGTCTGGGAAGAAGTCGAGTAAGGTGTACGGCGGCTCGCCCGGCTTGCGGCCGGAGAACCAGCGGGCGTAGTTCTCGACGCCCGAGCAGTACCCCACCTCGCGGAGCATGTCCAGGTCGTACCGGGTGCGGGCCTTCAGCCGCTCGGCCTCCAGCAGCTTGCCCTCCTTCTTGAACTGCTCCAGCCGCTCGGCAAGCTCGCCCTCGATGCCCTTGATCGCCTCCCGCACCCGCTCCTCCGGGGTGACGAAGTGCTTGGTCGGGAACACGTACAGCTCGTCCAACTCCTTGATGACTTCGCCGGTGACGGGGTGGATGACGCTCAGCCGCTCCACCTCGTCGCCGAACAGCTCGATGCGGTACCCGGCCTCCTCGGTCGCCGGCCAGATCTCGATGGTGTCCCCCCGCACCCGGAACTTGCCCCGTTCAAATGCGATGTCGTTCCGCTGGTACTGGATGTCGATCAGCTTCACCAGCAGCTTGTCCCGCTCGATCACCTCGCCCTTCGGCAGGTACACCACCATCCGCTTGTAGTCGCTCGGCGACCCCAACCCGTAGATGCACGACACCGACGCCACGATGATCACGTCTTCCCGGCTCACCAGCGCCGCCGTGGCCGCCAGCCGCAGGCGGTCGATGTTCTCGTTGATGCTGGCGTCCTTCTCGATGTAGATGTCCCGCTGCGGGATGTACGCCTCCGGCTGGTAGTAGTCGTAGTAGCTGATGAAGTAGCACACCGCGTTGTGCGGGAAGAACGCCTTGTACTCCTTGTACAGTTGCGCCGCCAGCGTCTTGTTGTGCGCGAGCACCAAGGTGGGGCGGTTGACCTGCGCGATGACGTTGGACGAGGTGAACGTCTTGCCGGTGCCGGTCGCCCCGAGCAGCACCTGCACCTTCTTGCCGGCGGCGAACCCGGCCGTCAGTTGCTCGATGGCCTTCGGCTGGTCCCCGGCCGGGGCGTACTCCGACACCAACTCGAACTTGGCAGCCATGCGTCTCTCCCCACCCTCGAATGAGGTGGGAGAATTGTACCCGCCGGGCCGGGTGGTACAGGAGGTCAGTGGTGCGGCACGCACCTGACCGTGGATATGGGAACGGATTTGCTCACCGCTGGTAGATCGGCAGGTAGTCGTTCGGCACGGACAGGATGAGGACGGCGATGGCCGTCTGGTACGCCGGGCCGACCCCGCTCTCCCGCCCGTCCCGCCAACTGCCGTTGTTCTGCTGGATGGCCAGCAGGTTCTTCTTCATCCGCCCGTAATACTCCTCCCACTGCTTCCCACCCAACTGGTGGTAGGCGTGGGCGGCGTAGTAGTGCCCGTACCAGTAGTGCCCGCGGTCGTCGCCCACCTGCTCCATGTACCTCACCGCCCCGGCCAGTTCCTTCTCCGCGTACTTGCCGCACAACTGCTGCACGCACACCCCGGCGGCGGTGCGGGCGTACCCGGCCGGCCCGCCGCCCGGCTGGTACCGGTACCCGCCGCTGCGGGGGTCGTGGCACGCCTTCATGTACTTGAACGCGTTGTCCAGGGTCTCGTCCGGCACGTGCAGGCCGGTGTCCTTCGCCCCCCGCAGGGCCATCACCTGCATGATGGTGACGGAGATGTCCGCCCCGGTGGGCGACGGCTCGTACCGCCACCCGCCCTCGTGGTTCTGCGTCTTGACGATCAGGTCGATGGACCGCTTGAGCACCTTCTTGATCTCGTCGTCCCCGGTCATCCCCCACGCCTGGGTGAGGGCCAGGGCGGCCATGCCGTGGGCGTACATGTTCCCGCCGTTCGGCCCGACCAGGTACCCGTCCTCGCGGGCGCCGGCGAGCAGGCAGCGGATGCCCTTGGTCACCTCGGGGGAGTACTTCCCCTGCCCCGGCACGTGCCCGTTGGACATGAACGCCAGCAGGGCGAACGAGGTGACGGCCGCGTTCCGCCCCCACCCGCCGTCCCGCTCCTGGTTCTCGGCCAGCCACGCCAGCGCCTGGTCGATCGCCTTCTGCGTGTCTGCGTCCACCTTCACCTTCTCCTCCGCCCGGGCGGAAGGAACGGGGACGGCGAACACGGCGGCGAGCAGCAGGCTGACGACGAAGCGCATGGCGGACCCTCACACGGTCAACCGGACCGGTGGGACCGGTCCGGCGGGGG
>CANJKY010000403.1 GCA_947474875.1 Gemmataceae bacterium | reverse complement strand
GAGACGGTGGCGGCGATGCGGGACCGGGCGGTGACTCGGGCGGACGACTTCGGGCCGGCGGCGTACCGGCAGAACACGGCGGCACTGTTCGAACGGCTCGGTGTGCCGGCGGACGGGAGTTAGGCGGCACACGCGGTGCGCCGTCCTTTGCACGACGGCGCACCGCGTGTGCCGCTTACTCTGGGGGCCGGTATGCGTGTGGCGGTCGATTTCACCGGGGCGGCGTCCCCGCGTGGTGGCACTTGGCGGTACGGGGTGGAACTGGCCCGCGGGCTGGTCGGGGTGCTACCGGCCGGGGCGGTGCGGGTGCCGGTGTTCGAGCCACTCGCGTCGGAACTGCTGGACGAGATCGCGGCCACCGGCGCGGCCGTCCGCACCGGGCCGGTCACATCCCGGGTGGACGTGCTCGATGGCCTGTCCCGCCGCCACGGGCGGTTCGTGCCGTGGGATCGCCTCATCCCGCTGGTATACCGCCCGTGGGTGCGGCGGGCGGTGGTCAGCCGGGCGGTGGGCGGGTGCGACGTGTACCACGCGGTCACCGTGGTGCGGGCGCGGCCGCGGTGCCGGGCGGTGGTCGCCACCCTGCACGACATGCTGCCGGTGGCGTTCCCCGGCTCGTCGCTCATGTCCGCCGCTACCCACGACGCCATGGTGGCCGGGTTCGTCCGCTCGGCCGACCTGGTCATCACCCCGTCGGCCGCCGCCCGCGACGATGCGGTGCGGTTGTCCCCGGTGCCGGCCGAGCGGATCCGCGTCGTCCACCACGGCATCGACCACGCCACGTTCCACCCGGCCGCCGCCGTCCCGCACGAACTGCTCGCCGCCCACCGGCTGACCGCCGGCCGGTTCTTCCTGTTCGTCGGCTCGCTGGAGCGGCGGAAGAACGTGGACCGGATGGTGCGGGCGTACCTGGCGGCGGTGCCGGCGGACGCCGACTGCCCGCTGGTGCTGGCCGGGGCGAAGGGGCACGACCACCCGCTGCTGAAAGAGGTGCTGGCCGCCGCGGACCCGCGGGTACGGCCGATCGGGTACGTGCCGGACGCCGCCCTGCCCGGGCTGTACGCCGCCGCCCGCGGGCTGATCCACGTGGCCGTCACCGAGGGGTTCGGGTTCACCCCGCTGGAGGCGATGGCGTGCGGCACCCCGGCGATCGTGGCCGCGGTCGGCGCGTCCGGCGAGGTGGTCGGCGACGCCGGGTTGGGGGTGGACCCGTTGAACGAGGTGGCCATCGCGCGGGCGGTGTACACGCTGCGGACCGACGACGCGGCGCGAGCCCGGCTGTCCCTGGCCGGGCGGCGGCGGGCGGCCGGGTTCACCTGGGCGGCGACCGCCCGGAGCACCCTGGCCGTGTACCGGGAAGCGGTGCAGGTGGCGGCCGCCCGGCGGGCGGAACTGGCGGGGGCGGCGTGATGCGGATCGGCTTCTTCACCCCGACGTACCCCGGCGTGAGCGGCGACGGCGGCATCGGCACGTACACCCGCGACCTGGCGCACGGGCTGAGCCGCCGCGGGCTGACCGTCCATGTGGTCACCCCGCACGTCGGACCGGTCGTGCTCGACGGGCCGGTGACGGTCCACCCGTGCCGGGCCGACCACCTGCCGCTGGCCGACCGGCTAATGCCGGGGGCCGGGTCGTGCTGGCACGTCGGGCGGGCGGTGCGGCGGGTGGCCCGGGCCGAGCAGCTGGACCTGGTCGAGTTCCCGAACTGGGACGGCCTCGGCCTGGCGTACCAGACGCTCGGCCCGACGCCGACTGTCGTGCGGCTGCACACGTCCGCGCACGAGACGCAGGTGATCGACGGTCTGCCGGACTCCCGCCGGCTGCGGTGGGACGTGCGGCGGGAGCGGTGGCAGGCCCGGCGGGCGGCCGCGCTCGTCACCCACAGCCACGCCCACCGCCGCACGATGACCGACGAACTCGGCGTGCCCGAGGACCGCATCGCGGTCGTCCCGCACGGCGTACCCGTGTTCCCGGACTGGGTCCGCCCGCCGCGGCCGGCCCGCCCGCCGACGGTGGTGTTCCTCGGCCGGCTGGAGCGGCGGAAGGGCACGCTGGAACTGCTGCGGGCGATCCCGCCGGTGCTGGCCAAAGTGCCCGACGCCCGCTTCGTGCTGATCGGCGCCGACCGCCCGCACTGCCCCGGCGGGCGGACGCACGCCGCGTACCTGCGGGACGAGTTCCCGCCGGCGGTACGGGAGCGGGTGACGCTCGCCGGGCGGCTGCCACAGCCCGATGTGGACCGGTGGCTCCAGACGGCCGACGTGTTCGCCGCCCCGTCGCTGTACGAGTCGTTCGGGCTGGTGTTCCCGGAGGCGATGCGGTGGGGCACCCCGGTGGTCGGCACCACCGCCGGCGGCATCCCCGAGGTGGTGGCCGACGGCGAAACCGGGGTGCTCGTCCCGCCCGGCGACCCGGTCACGCTGGCGGCCGCCCTCGCCCGGTTGTTGACCGACGAGCCGCTTCGCGGCCGGCTGGGGGCGGCTGGGCGGGCGGACGTGGAAGCCCGGTTCAGTTCCGACCGGATGGCGGCCGACGCCGTCCGGGTGTACGCCCGAGTAATCCGTCGCCCGATGGAGAGGGCCGCATGACCCCGACGGTAAGCGTGGTGATCCCGACGTACAACTACGGGCGGTACGTGGGGGAGGCGATCGACAGCGCGCTCGCGCAGTCCGCCCCGCCGCACGAGGTGATCGTGGTGGACGACGGCAGCACCGACGACACCCCGGCGGTGCTCGCCCGGTACGCCGGTCGCGTGCGGGTGATCCGCCAGGCGAACGCCGGGCTGTCCGCCGCCCGGAACGCCGGCATCCGCGCCGCCGGCGGCGAGTGGGTGGCGTTCCTCGATTCGGACGACGCCTTCCACCCGCGGAAGCTGGAACTGCAACTGGCGGCGGCCGCCCGCCGGCCGGACCTGCACCTGATCGCCACCGACGCGTTCAGCGCCGAGCCACTGGCGTGGGCGGCGGCGGACGACCCGCCGCTGGCGGCGGTGTCCGCCCCGGACATCGCCGTGCGGACGGTGTTCCCGCCGAGCAGCGTGCTCGCCCGGCGGGCGTGCTTCGCCGCCGTCGGGCTGTTCGACCCGGACCTGCGGTCGGTCGAGGACCGGGACATGTGGGTGCGGGTTGCCGTCCGGTTCCCGACGGCGGTGCTGGCCGCCCCGCTGACCTGGGTCCGCCAAACGCCGGGCAGCATGTCCCGTCACCCGGAGCGGATGGAGCGGTTCGACCGGCTGGTGATCGCCCGCTCGTTCGCCCTCCCGGAGCTACACCGGCGGTGGCGGCTGCGGCGGCGGGCCACCGCCCACATGCTGCTGTCGTCGGCGTACACGTTCCTGACCGCCGGCCGGCCGGCGGCGGCGGCGGTGCGGGCGGCGAAGGCGCTGGCGGTGTGGCCGCTGCCGCTGCCGGCCGACGAGGTACACACGCCGTTCGTCCGCGGGCGGCTGTTGCTGCGGTCGCTCCTCGAGGTGTTCGCCCCGCGGCGGGTGCCCGCCTGAGTTCGTCGGCTCGCTCGTTGCGTCGCCCTCGCCGCACCGGGTAAACTGGCGTCTCCCGCCCTCCCCGTCAGGTGCCGTCATGGTCTCGCGCATCGCCCTGCTGGCGCTGGTCTTCGCCGCCGCGTCCGCCCCCGCCGCCGACCCGGGGGTGAAGGTGAACGACGAGCGGCTGAAGCGGCTCAAGGCCGCGGACATGCCGAAGGTGGACAGGCCGATCCTGTTCAACACCCCGGAGGCGGACGCCGTGCTGGCCGCGCTGGAGGTGTTCCCGCCGGACAACCCGTGGAACATCCCGGTGGACGAGTGGCCGCTGCACCCGCGGTCGAAACAGATCGTCGGCACGGTGGGGGCGGACAAGCCGCTGCGGTACAACCCGGACATGGGGTTCGTCCTCGTCCCGCCGGGGCAGAAGAAGGTGCCGCTGATCGAGGTGGAGTACAAGGACGAGTCGGACAAGGGGCCGTTCCCCATCCCGGACGAACTGCCGATCGAGGGCTGGCCGGCATTTTACAGACGGGACGCCAGCCAGAAGCGGCTGACACTGGACGACGTGCAGCGGGACGCGCTCAAGCAGGGCGGTGACCGGCACGCCATCGTGGTGGACCCGGCCGCCCGCAAGCTGTACGAGTTCTTCAGCACGTACAAGACGGACCGCGGGTGGAAGGCGGCGCAGGCGTCGGTGTTCGACCTGGCGTCGAACAAGCTGCGGCCGGCCGGGTGGACGAGCGCCGACGCCGCCGGCCTGCCCATCTTCCCGGCGGTGGTGCGGTACGACGAGTTGAAGCGGGGGAAGGTGGAGCACGCCCTGCGGATCACCGTGCGGAAGACGAAGAAGGAGTACGTGTACCCGGCCACCCACTTCGCCAGCCGGCTGACGGACGCCGACCTGCCGCGGATGGGCGAGCGGGTCCGCCTGCGGAAGGACTTCGACACGTCGAGGTTCTCGGCCGAGGTGAAGGTGATCTTGGAGGCGCTCAAGACCTACGGGGCGTTCGTGGCGGACAACGGCATCGAGTGGGCGGTGTCCGTCACCCCGGACGAGCGAATCCCGGTGCTGCACGACGAACTGCGGAAGGTGAAGGGGTCGGACTTCGAGGTGGTCACCCCGCCTAAGGGGTACAAGCCGGCGAAGTAAGGGGGTGGCAGGATTGACTTGTCGGGCGGGCCGAGTCAGCCGTTAGGCTGGTGAGCCCCGCCGGTGATTCCGACGGCGGGGCTCACCTCGCTCACGCGAGGCTCGGCCCGCCCTACAAAACGGAACCGGCGGCGCCCATTGGCGCCCCCCGGCGGGCGGAGCGAT
>CANJKY010000402.1 GCA_947474875.1 Gemmataceae bacterium | reverse complement strand
TGTCCGCCGCCGCCCACAACCGCCTCGTGTAGTACACCCCGCCCAGTTCGCCGTGCGTTTGTGCGACATCCCGGTCGCGGGAGGGGTCGGCCGGCAGTTGCCGGAACAGGGCGAGCGCGGTTTTAAACTCCTGCTCGGCCGCGGCCGTGTCCCCGAGCCGCTTGCGGACCATCCCCAGGCTCCCGTGCTGCTTCGCCACGAGCCGCCGGTATTCGATCGCGTCCGGGTGATCGGCGGCCAAGGCGGCGAATTCGTCGCGGGACCGTTGGTACGCTGCCACCGCCTCGGGCAGTCGGCCGAGCCGGCTCTCGATGAGCCCCACCCGGGCGGCGGCGGTCGCCGCCCGGTGGCGGGCGGCTTCGTCCCCAGCCGGTGCGGTGGCGAACTCCTGATAGTGGGTCAGCACCTCCACCAGGAACCGCTTCTGCTCGGGGGTGACCGTCCGCTGGGTGGCCAGTGATTCGCCGGTCACCTCGGACGCCATCACGTCGAGGATGTCGGACGCTTTCAGGAACGCCCGGGCGGTCGCGTCCTTCGCCCGCTCCTCGCCGTCCGCCCGCTGCTTCTCTCGTTCTCTCGCGTCGCTGGCCTGCGCCAGCCCGATCGCCGTCCCGATCACCCCGGCCAGCAACACCCCGATCACGATCCCACACGCCCACTGCATCACCCGCCGGCGTTTGCGTTGCTCGCGGGATTCCACTTCTGCCCTCTCGCGGTCGTTCTCGGCGCGGCGGGCGCGGTCGTCGGCGGCGGCACGGAGGGTCGCGACGGCTTTTGCCACCTCGCCCGCGTCCGCCGGCCGGTCCGCCTTCTCCGCGCTCAGGCACCGCTTGGCCAGGGCGACCAGGTCCGGCTCCGCCCCGCACCCGGCCAGCCGGGCGAAGGCGTCGGCCAGCTTGGCCCGCGCCGCCAACTGGCGGGTACTCTCGGCGGTGTCGCCGACGAACGGCGGTTTGCCCGTCAGGAGGGAACACAGGATACCGCCCAGGCCGAACACGTCCGTCCGGCGGTCGATCTGGTCCACCGCGCCGATCGCCTGCTCTGGGGCCATGAACGCCGGGGTGCCGAGCAGCGCGCCGGCCTGCGTCTCGGCGTTGCGGAGGGACTTGATCTCGGTCGGGTCGGAATCGGCGGTGGCGTCGGGGTCTCGTTCCACCGCTCCGTGGCGGTCGCGGCTCGCCAGCACCTTGGCCAGCCCCCAGTCCATCACCTGCACCTCGCCGAACGCCCCAACCATCACGTTTGCCGGCTTCAGATCGCGGTGGATCACCCCGTGCGCGTGGGCATACCCGACCGCCTGGCAGATGCCCTCGAACACCGCCAGGGTGTTTGCCCGTCCGCCGTTCAGCAGATCGGCCAGGGTGTCCCCCTTGATCAGCTTCATGGCCAGGAACGGGCGGCCGTCGGGCAGGGTACCCAGATCATGGACCGGCGGGATGCCGGGGTGCTGCAACTGGCCGGTGATGCGAGCCTCGTCCAGGAACCGGCGGGCGGTGGTCGAGCCGGGGGCGTACTTGTTGCCCAGCACCTTCACCGCCACCTCGCGGCCGAGAGTGGTGTCGGTGGCGCGGAACACCTCGCCCATGCCGCCGCGGGCGATTGGCTCGCCGAGCAGGTATCGGGCAGGTGTTGGCGGCGGGCTGGGACCGGCCGGGGCGGGTTCGCCGGTGGTGGTGGCGGCTGGGTCGGCGACGGAGGCGGTGGGCGGGCCTTCCGAGGTGACGACGGTACGAGTCGGGTCAGCCATGGGCAGACTCCGCGAGGTGCCGTCAGTATGACCGAGGTGCGAGGTTGTGTCGAGGGGGCACTCGTTCGCCGAACCAGTCGGTACACCTATCCTGACACCAGCCCGCGTTTCGCCCCCCCTCCGGAACCCCGCCCGATGTTCGTCACGGCCCGCGCCGAGTACGCCTGCCTGGCCATGCTCGAACTGGCCACCCGGTACGACGACCCGAAGCCGGTGCGGCTGGCGGACGTGACGGACAAGCACGGCATTTCGCAGCCGTTTCTGGTGCAAATCCTGGGGCAGATGAAGGCGGCCGGGCTGGTGAACACCACCCGCGGGAAGGCTGGCGGGTATCAGCTCGCCCGCCGGCCGGAGGACATCACCCTGGCCGACATCTTCGGGGTGCTCGACCGAATGGACGAGCCAGACACCGGCCCGGCCGCCCCGTCGCCGATGCTGAACGCGCTTCAAAAAGTGTGGAAGGGGTTGGCCGATGCCCGCGCCCGGCACCTCGCTCGATACCGGCTGAGCGACCTGCTTCCAGGGCCGGATGCGGATTACGTGATTTGAATGCGAGCGGCCGGGGTAAACCCGGCCGCTCACGAGAGATGCGTCAATCCAGCACCGGGCCGACCTCCCCGCCGTTGCGGGAGACGGCGGCGGCCAGCACGCCGATCTGCAACGACTGCCGCAGGAACCGCACCGACCCGTCGCCGAACAGGGCGTTCACCCCGCCGGTGTGGAACCCATAAATCTGGCCGGTGCCGTCCACGTTGTAAAACGGGTGCGGATAAGTGCTTAATACTTCGCCATTGGTCACGTTGATGGCGTTCGGGCCGGGGAACGTCAGCCCGTCCGCCGATGCCCCGCGGAGGACGTTCAACTCGCTCGCCGGCCGGCACCACCCGCCGCCGTTCACCCGGTTGGTCCCGTTCGCGGTCACGGCCAGCTTGCCGTTGCGGTACACGTTCGGCCGGCCGGCGCTCTCGGTCAGGTGCAGGGTGTTGCTCAGCCCGTCGGTGAAGTCGGCGAACTTCAGGGTGACCGTCTTGGAGATGGCCCCGTTGTCCGCCTTCGCCGTCGTCGCCGGCACCAGCCCGAGCGTGGCCAGTTCCGGAGACACGCCGTAAAAGCCGGAGTAATCGCCGTTTGCGACGATATTTGTCCACGCCGGCGATGTGTCCGGGGCGCCGTCGATGATCTGCCCGTTCGGGGCGGCTGGGCACTCCAACACCTTCAGCCGGGTGGAGAAGCCGGGGTTCAAGTTCGGCGGCTGGTGCCAGTTGATGCTCAGGCTGACGTTGCGGAACACGTTCTCCTGCTCGATGTACGGCAGCAGGTACGTCGTCCACCGCACCCGCACCGTGCTGGTGGCGTCCGGGCGGATGTTGCTCGGCAGCCCGTTCTGGGCGTCGTGGTGGTTGTGCAGCCCGAGGCCGAGTTGCTTCAGATTGTTGCCGCACTGGAGGCGGGCGGCGGCGGCCCGCACCTTCTGCACGGCCGGCAGCAGCAGGCCGATGAGGATGGCGATGATCGCGATCACCACCAGCAGCTCGATCAGGGTAAAGCCGCGGCGGGGGAAACTCGTCATGACTGGATCTCCGGTCGGGGGGGCTTTGGATAGCGTTACCGCTTCAGGGTGAATAGTTTCGGTTCGTTCGGGCCGGTGGACACGTCAGCGGTGAACCCCGACCCGGCGGGGTTGGCGTACTTCGCAGGCACGCGATTCACCGGGCCTTGCTCCGGGTTCGGCGTCGCCCACTGCTCGACTGTCACCCGGTACTGGCCGGCCGGGGCGCCGTCGTCGGCGTCATAGGTGGTCAGCCGGAAGGTGCCAGTCTCGTCCGTTTTGCCGCGGGGCCTTGGGGTTACAGCGTCCGCCCCGTCGAGCGGATGGAACACTACCGTGGCGTTCGCCAGCGGCTTCGACCCATCCAGAACCCTGCCGGTGACTGCGAACGTCGGTGTACGGGCCTCGGACTGACCGCACGAGGCCAGACTCACGGCCAAACCGCCTAGCACGAGCAGAAACACCGTTCGCCTCATGGAAAATCCCTCGCTTGAGCAGCGGGCCTGTGCCCGCAGTATCGACTGGGGAACAGGATATACATGACTAAGATTATCTACAATAGATAATTTATCAGCTCCCCATTTTTCTGGATTTCTGCCTGTTGGCTCGACTACGAATTGACACGAAACAATCGTTTGATATGCTTGAATCGACCGATTCAATCAATTGTTTAGAACGATGGTTTAGACGACATGGTTGCCGAGAATTCTGAGTCCGAATTGGTTCCTGACGCCAAGCAGAGGTTGCTTGATGCGGCTGAGGAAATCTTCGCCGACTACGGGTACGAGGGGGCGTCGGTCCGCCAGATTTGCGAACGGGCGAAGGTGAACATCGCCGGGGTGAACTACCACTTCGGCGACAAGGAGAACCTGTACGTCGAGGCGGTGAAGCGGGCGCACATGTGCAGCGCCCGCGACATGCCGATCGAGAATCTGGCCTCACCCGGCGCTTCACCGCTGGTTCGGCTGGAAGGGTTCATTCGTGGGATGGTGGCGAGCATGCACGCCCCGGCTCGCCCGTCGGCCATGAAGTTGATGATGCGGGAGATGGCCCACCCGGGCAAAGCTGCCGGCACCGTCGTGGACGAGTTCATCCGCCCGCTGGCGTTCCACCTGCGGGAGATCCTCCGCGAACTGCCCCCGCACCTGGACGAGCCGCGGCTGCTGATGACCGGGTTCAGCGTCATCGCCCAGTGCCTGTACTACCGGCAGAACCGGCCGGTGAGCGAGCTCATCTTCGGCAGGGAGCACATGGAGGCGCTGACCGCCGACATGGTGGCAGACCACGTGGTGCGGTTCACGCTGACGGCGCTGGGTTTGGGACAGAGCAAACGGCACGCGGATGACGCCGATGGGGGCGCGGATCAACGCGGATGAAGAGAGATTGATCGGATTTGATCTGCGTTCATCTGCGGTGGAATCCGCGTCATCCGCGTGCCGGTTTCGATCGTCGCCGGGAGGTTCCCATGTTCTGGGTCGCGCTGCGGATGCTCACCGGCGACACCGCCAAGTAC
>CANJKY010000401.1 GCA_947474875.1 Gemmataceae bacterium | reverse complement strand
CGTCACGGTCGGCCCGCCCTCGCGGTCAGTTCTTCTTGTCCGCCTTCGACGGCACCACCGGCGGCACGTCCTTCAACTCCAGCGTCTTCACCGCCTTCGTCTTCAGGTCCACCACCCGGATGCGGTGGGCGTTGGTGTCCGCCACGTACAGGGTGTTGCCCAGGACGCTCAGCCCGGCCGGCTCGTTGAACACCGGGTCCTCCCCCTTCTTCACCGGCCCGCCGAGGACCGTGGACACCCCGCCGGACGCCAGGTCGATCACCTTGATCTTGCTGTTGTACGCGTCCGCCACGTACAGCTCGCCGGCGTGGAAGGCGACGGCCAGCGGGTGCTGGAGCAGCGCCTCGGTGGTCATCCGCCGGGCCTGGTCGTCCACCCGCCCCGGCCCGTCCCGGTCGCCGAACACGAACAGCCCGCGGCCGACCAGGGTGCCCACCGCCCCCTGCCCGTCCAGCGGCACGGTGCGGACGGCGCTCACCTCGGCGTCGGCCACGAACAGCGTCTTCCCGTCGGAAGTCAGGCCGCTCGGCTGGGCGAACTTGGCCGTCGCCCGCGGCCCGTCCTGCAGGTTCTCGTCCTGGTCGCCGGCGAACGGGCCGAACTTCTTCGTCTTGGTGTCCATCACCCAGATCTGGTGCGACCCGGCCATGGCCACGAACAGCCGCGACCCGTCCAGCCACACGTCCCACGGGGTACACTGCATGGCCCGCGGGGTGCCCTGCAGGGTGAACGTCTTGGCCGTACCCGGGATCGTCCTCACCGTCTTCGCCTTCAGGTCCAGTTGGCGGAGGCAGTTGTTCTTGCGGTCGGCCACGTACACCGTGTCCCCGTCCACCGCCATCCCCTGCGGGTCGTCGAACTGGGCCTTGTCGAACGCGCCGTCCGTCTTGCCCGGGGTGCCGGTGCCGGCGATGGCGATCTTCTTCCCGTCCAGGTCGGTCACCACGACGCGGTGGTGCGTGCTGTCGGCGATGAGCAGCCGCTTGCCCTTCTCGTCGGCCACCACCTTGCCGGGGAAGTACAGCGGGGTGTCCGGGGCGTCGCGGAACTGGGCGGTGTCGAACCGCAGCGGCGTCGAGTTCAGGGTGCCCGCCTTCTTGTGCTTGGCGATCAGCCCGGCGATCGTCTTGTCCAGCGCCTTGAAGTCGACCCGCGGCTCGCCGGCCGCCCCGCCCAGCAGGTTGCCGTCCGGGTCGATGACGGCGATGGTCGGCCACCAGTTGGCGTTGTACGCCGTCCAGATCTTCTTCTCCGCGTCGTTCACCACCGGGTGTTTCAGCTCGTACCGCAGCACCGCCTTGCGGACCACCTCGGTGCCCTTCTCGTTCTCGAACTTCGGGGTATGCACGCCGATCACCACCAACTCGTTCGGGTACTTCTCCTCCAGCGCGGTCAGTTCCTCCATGATGTGCATGCAGTTGATGCAGCACAGCGTCCAGAAGTCGAGGACGACGACCTTCCCCTTCAGGTCCTTCAGCGTGAGCGGCTTGCCGGTGTTGATCCAGGCGGTGCCGCCGGCCAGTTCGGGGGCGGGCACCTGGGCGGACGCCCGGGCGGGCAAAAGCAGTGCGAGGAGTGCGAGGGCCAGGGCAAGTGGCCGCAGCGGCAGGGAGAGAAGCATGGGTGTCTCCGCCAGATGAAAAATGTCGGTGGCTCCGATCCACGGGCGACGAGGGGGCAGAACGTGCCGGCGCCCGCCACTAGTTAGTAGGACGATAGTTCTGACCCCGGTCAACCCTTACACCGAACTTTCTGGGGTGGTGGGGTTAGCCCGCCGCGAGCGGGGGTGGGGGCATCCGGTGCGGCCCACTTCGCCTGCGGGCGTAACGGCACCCTGAAGCTAGCCACTCTGCCAGCCGACTCGTGTGAGACGGGGAGTGCGGCCGTGGCGCACTCGGCACCTCGGGCGGTAGCGGTGACTGCCCGGTCGGGGGTTGCGTCCGGTCGGCGGATGCGGGATGATCAGGCCGCACGCCGAGGTTCACTGAATGCTCTCCCGCCGGTTCGCGCACGTCGCGGTCTCGCTCGTCTCCCTCACCGCCCTCGGGTCGGCTGTGTCGGCCGCCCCGCCCGACTTCGACCGCGACGTGATGCCGATCCTGGCGTCCCGCTGCCTGGAGTGCCACACCGGGGCCGACGGCAAGGGCGACCTAGACCTGACGCGGAAGGCGGCCGTCGTTCCGGTGTTGAACGAGTTGTGGAAGAAGGTGTCTGCGAACGACATGCCGCCGAAGAAGCCGCTGCCGGACGCCGAGAAAGCCGTGTTGAAGGCGTGGATCGACGCCGGCGCGAAGTGGGGCACCGACCCGATCGACCCGTTCGCCAAGACGAACAGCAAGCGGGCCGGACTGGACTGGTGGAGTTTGCAGCCGGTGAAGCGACCGGAAGTTCCGAAGGTGGCAGGCGCCTCCAACCCCGTCGATGCGTTTGTCCTCGCCAAGCTCGCTGACAGCAAGCTGTCACCGGCCCCGCCTGCCGACCGGCGAGCCCTCATCCGTCGGGTGTACTTCGACCTGCTCGGCCTGCCGCCGACGTTCGCACAGGTGGAGGCGTTCGCCGAAGACGGTTCCCCCGACGCCTACGAGAAGCTGATCGACACACTGCTCGCCTCGCCGCACTACGGCGAGCGGTGGGGGCGGCACTGGCTGGACGTGGCCCGGTACGCCGAGACGTGCGGGTACGAGCGGGACCAGGTGAAGCCGCACGCGTGGAAGTACCGCGACTGGGTGATCGCCGCGTTCAACGCCGACCTGCCGTTCGACCGGTTCGTGCGGGAGCAACTGGCCGGCGACGAGATGCCGAACGCGACGGAGCAGTCGCTGATCGCCACCGGGTTCATCCGCCTGGGCACGTGGAACGACGAGCCGAACGACCCGGCCGAGTACCAGTACGACCGGTTGGAAGACATGGTCGGGGCGACCAGCACCGCGTTCCTCGGGCTGACCGTGCGGTGCGCCCGCTGCCACGACCACAAGTTCGACCCCGTCCGCCAGACCGACTATTATCGCATGGCCGCGGCCTTCTGGGCCGGCCCCATCCCGCCGGGGCCGCGGGAACACCTGGGCGGACCGGACGACAAGACACTGGGACGGAAAGGTGTGTTCGGCTGGACCGACCGCGGGCGGGAGGTGCCGCCGATCAAGCTGCTGAAGAAGGGCGATCCGAACCGCCCCGGCCCGGTGGTCGAACCTGGGCACCTGTCGGCGGTGCCGGAGTTGGACAGGCCGCTCGCCCCGCCGCCGAAGGAAGCCAAGACCACCACCCGCCGCCTGCAACTTGCGAACTGGATCGCCGACCCGAAGAACCCGCTCACCGCCCGTGTGTGGGTGAACCGCGTGTGGCAGCACCACTTCGGGGCCGGGCTGGTTCGCACGCCGGACAACTTCGGGTTCACCGGCGACAGGCCGACGCACCCGGAGTTACTCGACTGGCTGGCGGCGGAGTTCGTGGCGAACGGCGGACGGACAAAACCGCTGCACAAACTCCTGCTCATGTCGGCGACGTACCGGCAGGGTTCGGTCCGCCCGAAGCAGGACGAGTACGCCAAGCGAGACGCCGGCAACCAACTCTGGTGGCGGGCCGAGCGGCGGCGGCTGGAGGCGGAAGCACTGCGGGATTCGCTGCTGATGGCCGGCGGCAATCTGAAGTTGGAGAAGATCGGCGGGCCGAGCTTCACCCCGGATATCCCGGCCGACGCGCTCGAAGGACTGTCGATGAAAGGCGCGGCGTGGAAGCCGTCCCCGCCGGAGGAGCAGGGCCGCCGCAGCGTGTACGTGTTCGCCAAGCGGGGGCTGCTCCCGCCGCTGCTGACGACGTTCGACCTGCCGGACACGACGCTACCGAGTTGCCGTCGCGACGTGACCACCGTGCCGACGCAATCTCTGGCGATGCTGAACAACCCGTTCGTCCACCAGCAGGGCGAGGCCCTGGCGAAACGGATCGGTACGAAGGGCACGCCGGAAGAACAGGCCACGGCGGTGTGGCGGCTGGCGCTCGGCCGCAACCCGACGGACGCCGAGGTGAAGTCGGCCGTGTCGCACCTGGCGAAGCAAGCAGCAGTGTTCGCCAAACGCCCCGATCCGGCGGCGGACGCGCTGGCGTCGCTTTGCCTGGTGCTGTTGAACACGAACGAGTTCCTGTACGTGGATTGAGGTTGTCATGCCCCGCCTGTTCCCCTGCAACCTGACCCGCCGCGAGCTGCTCTGGGAGATGGGCGGCGGGTTCGCCGGCATCGCCCTGGCCGGGCTGATGGCGGCGGAAAGCCGGGCTGCCGACGCCGGCCCGCTCGCCCCCAAACCCCAGCACTTCAAGGCGAAGGCGAAGAGCTGCATCTTCCTGATGATGAACGGCGGGCCGAGCCAGGTGGACACGTTCGACCCGAAGCCGGCGCTGGCAAAGTACGCCGGCCAGGAGTTGCCGAAGGACAAGAAGTTCATCAACTCCGGCGGGCGGAAGGTCGGGTTCCTCACCCCGGCGTTCCGCCCGTTCAAGCCCGGTGGCAAGAGCGGGCTGCCGATCTCCGACTACTTCCCGCTCGTCCGCGAGCATGCCGACAAGCTGGCCGTCATCCGCAGTTGCCACACCGACAGCCACGCCCACGGGTCGGCGCTGGTGATGATGAACACCGGCAAGACGTTCATCGGCCGGCCGAGCCTGGGCAGTTGGGCGGTGTACGGGCTGGGCACAGTGAACCAGAACCTGCCGGGGTACGTGGTGCTGATGGACAAGCGGGGCGGGCCGATCAGCGGGCAGCCGAATTGGGCGAGCGGTTTCATGCCCGCCAGTTTCTCCGGCACGTTGTTCCGCCCGGTCG
>CANJKY010000400.1 GCA_947474875.1 Gemmataceae bacterium | reverse complement strand
GTCCGTGCTCGGCATCATCATCGGCACGTCGGCGGTGATCGCGCTCATGGCGTTCGGCAAGGGGTCGATGCAGGACGCGCTAGACGACATCAAGCGGCAGGGGGCGACGAACATCGTCGTCCGCAGCGTCAAGCCGCCGGAGGAGGGGGCGACCGCCAGCCGGGCGTTCGTGGTCAAGTACGGGCTGACGATCAAGGACCTGGAGCTGTTCCGCAACTACGGGGAGGTGATCGAGCGGGTGGTGCCGATGCGGGTGTTCCCGGCCGAGTTCCGGTTCAACGACCGGGCGTGCAACGGCCGGCTGGTGGCCACCACCTCCACCTACCCGGAGGTGAACAAGCTGAGCATGGCCCGCGGCCGGTTCCTGTCCGAGGACGAGAGCTACGAGCGGCTGAACCGGTGCGTGCTCGGGGCGGCGGTGGCGGACAAGCTGTTCCCGTTCATGGACCCGATGGGGCGGAGCGTGGTCATCCGCAGCCAGGAGTACGTGGTGGTCGGGGTGGTGGCCGACCGCATGCCCACCGGCGGCAGCGGCGGCAGCCAGTCGGCCGAGGACTTCAACAGCGACGTGTACATCCCGATCGAGACGGCCATGGTGCGGGTGGGCAAGACGGTGGTCATCCGCTCGGCCGGGTCGCGGGGCGGGGAGGAGGTGCAGTTCAGCCAGCTGACGCTCACCGTGGACGCCGACTTCGACACGTCCGAGGGGCGGCAGCGGGTGAAGGCGGTGGGCGACGCCATCAAGAACGACCTGAAGCGGGAGCACTTCCGCGAGGACTACGCGGTGACGGTGCCGCTCGACCGGTTGGAGGAAGCCGAGCGGGCGCAGGACCGGTTCACCGGACTGCTCGCCATCATCGCCAGCATCTCACTGGTGGTCGGCGGCATCGGCATCATGAACATCATGCTGGCCACCGTCACCGAGCGGACCCGCGAGATCGGCATCCGCCGGGCACTCGGGGCGAAGCGGACGGACATCGTCGTGCAGTTCCTGGTGGAGGCGGTGGTGCAGACGACGGTGGGCGGGCTGGCGGGGGTGATGGTCGGGCTGGCCGCGGCCTTCGGCGTCCCCCCGCTGGGCAGACTGTTCGGGGCGAACTGGCCGGCCGCCCCCAGTCTGTTCCCGGTGCTGCTGTCGCTCGGCGTGTCCATCTTCGTCGGGGTGGCGTTCGGCCTGTACCCGGCCTGGCGGGCCGCCCGCCTGGACCCGATCGAGGCCCTGCGGCACACGTAATCTCCCGTGGCACCGGCGGCCCGCCGGTGTTTGCGAATCACCGGCGGGCCGCCGGTGCCACGGAAGAACTAGGGGGCGCAAAAAAACCCCACCGGACATTGGCTTGGGGCCTTTGTTCGGTGGGGCCGGAACAGAGAAGAGGCCGAATTCTGGGAGGATGATGTCAGTTCGTGATGGAGTTGTCAACCGCACTTGTGAAAAAGTCAGCAAAGTCGCATCACATTGCCCAGCTTAAGCTTGCGGCGACGATCGATGACTGCCTCCCAACCATCTCACTCGCCCGTTGGTCGGACTCTGAAAACCCTGGGGACCGTTGTCGGGTGCCGTTCCAGGTTCCCTCCGCGACTCGTATCATCCGCCGCATGGCCGACAAACCCCGCCGCCCCGTCGTCGATTGGCTCGTATACCTGGCCGTGCGGGTGGCCGTGTGCGTGGTGCAGGCCCTGCCCACCCCCGCCGCTCTCGCGTTCGCCGACCTGCTCGCCCGCCTCGCCTACCGTGTTGACAAGCGGCACCGCAGGGTGGCCGACGAGAGCCTGACGTTCGCCTTCCCCGACCTGTCCGCCGCCGAACGGGACCGGCTCATCCGGGCGTGCTACCGCCATTTCTGCACGATGGTGATCGAGATCGCCGTGCTGCCGCGGAAGCTGCGGGTGGAGAACTGGCGGAATTACGGCACGCTGGTTGGCGCCGATCACATCCTGGCGGCGCTGTTAGACGACCGGCCGGTGCTCATCGTCACCGCCCATTTCGGCAACTGGGAGTTCGCCGGGTACGCCCTCGGGGCACTCGGGTTCCGCACCCACGCCATCGCCCGGGTGCTTGACAACCCACATCTGGAGCGGTTCCTGAAGAAGTTCCGCGAGCGGACCGGGCAGCAGCTCATCGCCAAGAAGGACGACTTCGACCGGCTGAGTGACACCCTGCGGGGCGGGGGCCGGGTGGCCACCCTCGGGGACCAGGACGCCGGCACCCGCGGGGTGTTCGTGGACTTCTTCGGCCGGCCGGCGTCGGCGCACAAGGCAGTGGCGCTCATGGCGATGGAGTTCGACGCCCCCATGCTGGTGGTGGGCGTGCCGCGAGTGCGATCCGGGTTGAGGTGGCACTACCACATCCACTGCGAGGACGTGATCGACCCGCGGGAGTACCGCGACCAGGGCGACGCGGTGAAGGCCATCACCCAGCGGTACCACGACGCCCTCGCGCGGATGATCCGCCGCCACCCGGAGCAGTACTTCTGGCTGCACCGGCGGTGGAAGTCACAGCCGGTGAAGCGGGGGAAAAAGACGGTCGCGCAAGTTCCCTCAGAGTGACGTATCCTTCCGGTACGACCGTTTGGTAGGGTAAACGGCGAACCCGCGGCGGCGGTCCCCTGTCGGTCCCTCTCTCCCCCGCCCGCCGCACCCCGACGGCTGCTCGCCCCGAGGAACGCCTCCGATGCCCCGCTACGTGCGGACACGGCTGTCCGCGATGATGTTCCTGTTCGACTTCGCCCTCGGGGCGTGGGCGGTCACGTCGGCCACCTACCTGAAGACGCCGGCCGACGCCGGCGGGCTGAGCTTCAGCAACGTGCAGGTGGGCTGGATCTACTCCACCTTCGCCCTCGGCGGCATCCTGGCGCACCCGCTGGTCGGCCTGCTGGTGGACCGCCTGTTCCGGGCCGAGCGGGTGTTCGGGGTGGCGTCGGCGCTGTGCGGGCTGTTCCTGTTCGCCGCCGCCGGGTGGTGCCAGTGGAACTCCCCGTACCTGGCCGCGGTGGTCGCGTCCGGCGACCAGGCGGCAACGGAAGCGGCGGTCCGCGGGGTGTTCTGGCCGCTGTTCGCGCTCATGCTGGCGCACTCGTTCTGCCTGCAGATCGCCCTGCCGCTATGTACCGTCCTCAGCATGCGAAACCTGCCCGACCCGACGCACCAGTTCAGCCGCGTCCGCATGTGGGGGACGGTCGGGTGGGTGGTGGCCGGGTTGCTGCTCGGGCTGATCCTGGTGCCGGTGTCGCCGCAGCCGTTCGCCCTGGCCGGGGCGGTGGCGGTGCTGGCCGGGGTGTACGGGGTCACCCTGCCGGGCACCCGGCCGAAGGGCACCGGGAAGAGCCTGGGCGAGGCGTTCGGCCTGCCGGCGTTCGCCCTGTTCCGCAACCGCTCGTTCGCCGTGTTCGTGGCGGTCGCGCTGGTGCTGTCGGTGATGAACCAGTTCTACGGCGTACACGGACACCGCTACCTGACCGAGCGGGGCGTCAGCCGGCCAGAGCGGTGGATGGTGATCGGCCAGGTGGTGGAGGTGGCGTGCATGTTCGTCATCCCGCTGCTGGCGCCGAAGCGGAACATGAAGTGGCTGATGCTCATCGGGGCGGTCGGCGGGGCGGCCCGCGGGCCGGTGCTGGCGTGGGGGCCGGACTGGCTGGTGTTCGCCTTCGGGGTGCCGATGCACGGGCTGCACTTCGCCTTCTTCTACGTGGTGGCGGCCACGTTCATCGACCGGCAGGCGCCGCCGCACCTGCGGGCCAGCGCCCAGGCCATCGCAGCGTTCGTGTCCGGCGGGGTCGGCCCGCTGATCGGCAACACCCTGGCGGCGGCCGTGCTGGACGCCGGCACGGTGAACGGGCGGATCGACTGGGCGGCGTTCTGGATGTGGCCGCTGGCGGTGTGCTCGCTCGCCTCGGTTGCCTTCCTGGTCGGGTTCCGTACCCCGGCAGAGCCGGCGGCCGAACACCTGTTGGCCGTGCCGTCGTCCCACGTACCGCGGCAGGCGGATGCGGAGTCGGACGCCGTTACAATCCTCCGCGGGTGACACCACCTCATCCGCGTATACTGATCCGAACGGGTGTCAGGAACGACACCCGTTCCCGTTTCTACACCCGGAGCAACCCATGAGCCGCTGGATCCTGGCCGCCGCCGTCGGCACCGGCTTCATCCTCGCGTCGGCGGCCGACGACGCGAAGAAGGCCGACAGCCCGCTCCAGGCCGAGTACGACAAGTACAAGACGGCGGTGAAGGAGAAGATGGACGAGGTGCGGAAGGCACCGCCGGCGTACCAGAAGGAGCTGATGTCGGAGGTGAAAGAGTACCAGGTGATCGAGCTGGACAAGCTGTTCGAACTGGCGGAGAAGGAGCCGGCCACCGAGTCGGCGTTCCAGGTGTTTTCCGAGCTGATGTTCACCGCCCTGGACAAGGCGAAGATGAAGAAGGCCCGCGACCTGGTGGCGCAACACCACCTGGCCCAGCCGCACGTCAAGAAGATCCTGTTCGACCTGGCGTACACCCAGGACCCGAAGGCGGACCTGAAGCCGGACGAGTTGCTCGCCGGGGTGATCGCGAAGAACCACGACAAGGACGCGCTCGGGCACGCCCACGTCGCCCTCGGCATGGTGCTGAAGGCGAAGGCGAAGGCGACCACCGGGCAGGAGAAGTCGGATCTGGCGAAGAAGGCGCAGGAGGCGCTGGCCGCCGCCAAGGCCAGGTACGCCGACGTGAAGGCGGGCGAGGGCACCGTCGGCAAGCTGGCCGACGGGCTGCTGGCGGCGCTCAAGTTGGCCGACCAGTTGCAGGTGGGCAAGGCGGTGCCGGACATCAGCGGGGAAGACCTGGACGGCAAGGGGTTCAAGCTGAG
>CANJKY010000399.1 GCA_947474875.1 Gemmataceae bacterium | reverse complement strand
TTCAAACCCCCGCTCCCTCGCGGTCGCGGCTCGTAGGAGCAACCCATGCCCTTGTTCGGCCGGAAGAAGCGGCTGTCGGACTACGCGTCGTGCGCCGGGTGAGCGGGTAAGTTGCCGCCTGGCGGCATCGCTCAGGTCCTGAGCCACCTGCCCAAAACCCGCGACCCGAACCTGCTCGTCGGCACCGAGACGCACGACGACGCGGGGGTGTACCGCCTCACGCCCGACATCGCCCTCGTGCAGACGCTCGACTTCTTCCCGCCGGTGGTGGACGACCCGTTCGTGTACGGGCAGATCGCCGCCGCCAACGCCCTGTCCGACGTGTACGCGATGGGCGGCACCCCGCTCACGGCCATGAACCTGGTCGGCTACCCGGACGACAAGCTGAGCATGGACTGGCTGGGCAAGATTCTGGAGGGCGGGGCCGAGCGGTGCGTGGCGGCGAAATGTACCATCGTCGGCGGGCACACCGTCCGCGACGCGGAGATCAAGTTCGGCCTGTCCGTCACCGGCACCGTCCACCCGCACAAGGTGCTGACGAACGCGAACGCCAAACCGGGCGACGTGCTCATCCTCACCAAGCCGCTCGGCACCGGGTTCGTCACCACCGCGAACAAGAAGCAGGCGTGCCCGCCGGAACTGCTCAAGACGGCGTGCGACAGCATGGTGCAACTGAACGCCGTCGGTCAGGGGCCGATGACCGAGTGCGGGGCGCACGCGGCGACGGACGTGACCGGGTTCGGCCTGGCCGGGCACACTTTCGAGATGGCCGACGGCAGCCAGACGACGATCGTGATCGACCTGAAGAAGTTGCCGCTGATGCCCGGCATCGAGGCGCTCGACATCGGCCGGTTCCACACCCGGGCAAGCAAGTCGAACCGCGAGTACACCGAAGCGGACACCCACTTCGACGGCACCCCGGACCCGTACCGGCTGGACTTCTTCTACGACGCCCAGACCTCCGGCGGGCTGCTCATCAGCATCCCAGCAGCGAACGCCGACGAGTTGACCCGCAAGCTGCTGGCGAACGGCGCCCTGTGCGCCGCCACCATCGGCGAGGTGGTACCGCGGCGGGACAAGGCGCTGTGGGTGAAGTAGCCGTCACTTCGCCAACCGCTCGTCGCCGGTGGCCCACCCGATGGCGTTCCGCAGCATGCGGGTGAAGCTCTCCTCCTCGAAGTCCTTCGGGTGGCCGAGCGAGGTGTAGAACACCTTCTGCACCTTCCCCCCCACCATCCGCTCCCGTACCCACGCAATCGGCTCGGTGTTCGCTTCCGCCGTGCCGGTCAGCAGAACGGTCACGTCCGTCGGCAGGTCCGGGTTCTTGTACAAGCTGCCTTCGGAGACGAACGCCTTCACCCCCTTCAGGATCGGGTGGTCTTTCCCGGCGTCGGTGATCTTCGTCTCGCACTTCGGCCCGGCGCCGTAGTGGTTCTTATAGTTCCCGCCGAACACCTCCCTGTCCATCTCCAGCCAGTTCTGGAACCCGTGGCTGGCGGTGCGGATGCCGATGACCGGCTTGCCGGACTCGCAGTACGCCTTCACCGCCTTCAGTTGCTCGCCGTCGATCTTCAGCCGGCGGGTGAAGAAGATCGCCACGTCGCATTCGGCCAGTTTGTCCAGGCCGGGGATGTCGGTGTCGGTCTTGCGGAACATGCGGACGCACTCGACCGGGGACTTCTCCTCCAGCAGTTTCTGCAACACCGGCAGCGTGTCGTCCGACTTGTATTCGAGGGAGCCGGAGATTAGGGCGACGCGGAGCTTTTTCTCTCCCTTGCGGTCGGGGTTCACCGGTTTCTCGGCCGGCTGTCCGTTGGCTTTCGCCAGCGGCTCGCTCATCACATACGCCACCAAGTCCCGGATCTCCGCCTCGCTCATCGCGTCCAGTAGCTTCTCCGGCATGAGCGACACGGCCGAGGCGTCGAGCTTGTCGATGTCCTTGCGGGCCACCGCCGTCGTCTCGATCTTGTTGTTCACATAGTTCGCCAGGGTGATCTTCTCGGCGGTCTGCTCCGTCACCACCCCGGTGTAGGTGCGGCCGTCGAGCGTGTTCACCACATGCGTGACGAACTCCGGGCGGATGTATCCGGACGGATCGACGATGTTCGTGAGCAGCGCGTAGCGGTTCTTGCGGTCGGCGCTCGTCAGGTCCGGGCCGACCTTCGCCCCCTCGCCGAACAACTGGTGGCAGGCGGCGCAGCTCTTGTCGAATACCGCCTTGCCTTTCGCCGGGTCACCGGGCTTCTCGCGGCCGAACATGGCGTTCAGCGCGTCGATCCGCGCCCGCTTCTCCCCCGCCGTGGACGCCAGCTTGCCGAACTGCTTCTCCACCAGCTTGGTCAACTCCGGATCGTTCAGCGCCACCGCCGCCCGCGCGTGATCGACGGTCAGATCGGCCTTCGGGAACTTGCCGTCGGCGTGCTGCCGAAACAGTTCTGCCGCCCATTTGGGTCGAGAGAGAAGGGTTTGCACCGCCCGTTTCTTCACGGCCCCAGACCAGCCGGGATAACCAGAGAGGAGTTGGCCAGCAGTTCCCGATTCTTCAAACACCTCAAACCCGGCGATGACAGAGGTTCGGAAGGCATCCGACTTCGCTGCCGCGAGAAGTTCCGGCAGCAGCGGTTTCAATTCGTCCGCCTTCACCAGTGTGAGGAGTTGGAGTGCAGCGACTCGATCCGCCTCGGATCGTGCCGAATCTTTCAGCCGGCTCACGCAAGCTTTCCGTTCGGGGTCGTCACCGAGCCGGACAAGTAGACGAGAGATCAGCGGGTCGTCACCTACGTCTTTCCGGAGTGACAGCAGCCCGTTTAGCGTCGCGCTCGCGAAATGACTGGTGGCGCCTTGCCGAATACCGAGATCGATGCCTGTCAACACTGCCTTGCGTCGCTTCTCGTCTTTCGAGGCGAGTAACAGCATACTCAGATACTCTCCGCTGAGCGGCTTGTTCTGCTCGACAAGCCGCCTGGCATACCGTTCCAACACGAACGCCTGGTGTGGCCGGATCCCGGCTTCGCCACCCGTTGTCATGAAGCCCCACCCTTCTTTCCGGTCCGGGAACTGCTCGTCCGCATGTGGTTCGATGGCCCACCAAAGCATCTGCTGAACGGTCGGGTCATCGGGTAGTGAATGGCTGCGATACAACGCGCGCGCGAGGAAATAGCCGGTCGCACTGGGCAACCGCTTCGCTGTGGCGGCGAATTGAGTGAACGCGATCGGGCTGGTCGCGTAGGGATAGCGTGCCGCCATGAGTTCGATCAAAAGACCCCGCAACTCGATTTCGCTCCCGTTCGGGCGGTCACCGACGGCTCGCAACGCCCAGGTGCGGACGTAGTCGTCGGGATGCTCGAAGAGTTCCACAGCGAACTTGTGTGTCAGTTCGCCACCTGTAACCATCACCCACAGCGCTTCCAGCGCCAACTGGCCTTTCTCTTCCTTCACCCACTTCGTCAATGTCGCGGTCGTCTCCTTGTCCGCCGGGCGTTCGGCCAGCACCCGCCTGGCCTCCCGTCGCCACCACACGTTCGGGTGCTTGAGCAGTTCCAGCAACTCGGCGTTCGACTTCTTCCGCAGGTCGAACGGAGCCACCCGCGGGCTGACGCCACGCAGTTCACCTTTCGTGTACTCGATCTTGTAAACCCGGCCGTTCGTCTTGTCCCAGTTGTCGATCGGGTCGAGGTGGGCCGCCCGTTTGTCGTACCAGTCGGCGACGTACACGCACCCGTCCGGGCCGAGTTGCAGGTCCACCGGGCGGAACCAGGTGTCGTTCGCCTCCAGCAGTTCCCCGCCGTGCTCGGCGGTGAAGCTCGCCCCCTTCGGCGTCAGCTTGTGCCAGTACACCGCGTTCGAGAGCAGGTTCCCGGCGATGTACTGGTGATGGAACTCCTTCGGGTACACGTCGGCGTCGTACAGGATGCCGCCGCACGTCACGTGCCCGCCCTTGAAGTTCTTGTACGGCACATGGTCGAAGTACCCGTAGGCGTGCGGGTTGTGCAGCGGGCCGTGCTTGCTGAACCCCTTGACGTAGTACGCCCCCTGCATCTGGTGCAGCATGGCGAACCCGCCCCAGTTGGTGCCCGCGATGGCGTTCCCGTGCCGGTCGAAGTCCAGCCCGTAGGTGTTCCCGCCGCCCTCGCTGAACAGTTCGAACTGCTTCGTCTTCGGGTGGTACCGCCAGATGCCCTGCTGAAACTCGATCGGCTCTTTCGCCTTGCCCGACGGGTCTTTGATGCGGCAGGTGCTGGTGCTGCCGGCGGCGCCGTACAGCCAGCCGTCCGGCCCCCACTGCAGGCTGTTGGCGAGGCTGTGCGTGTCGTCGAGGCCGAACCCGGAGAGCAGCACCTCCGGGTCGCCGTCCGGCACGTCGTCCTCGTTCTTGTCCGGGTAGTAGAGCAGGTACGGCGGCTGGACGACGTACACCCCGCCGTTGCCCAGGCAGAAGCCGCTCGCCAGGTTCAGCCCGGTGGCGAAGTCCTTCGACTTACGGAACACGCCGTTCTCGTCCGGGTCGTAACAGATGGTGATCTTGTCCAGCCCCGTCACGCCCTTCGGCGGCGGGTCGGGGATCTTGTCCCACTGCGTCCGCAGGTACTGGTCCTGCTTCACCGGCTTCAGGCCCGCCGGGTTCGGGTACTGCAAATACTGCAACACCCACAACCGGCCGCGGCTGTCGAAGCTGATGCTCAGCGGCTGGCGGATCATCGGCTCGGAGGCCACACACCGCACGCTGAACCCGTCCGGCAGTTTCATCCTCTTCACAGCTTCGTCCGGGGTGAAGCCCTGACCGGGTGAGACGGCGGGGAGGGTGAGCGCGGCGAACAGAGCGAGAAACGACACACGCATCGGAAGACCTG
>CANJKY010000398.1 GCA_947474875.1 Gemmataceae bacterium | reverse complement strand
GGACTGGGACCAGTGCACCGCCGACGAGAAGAAGCTGTTCCTCAAGCAGGTGGACGTGTTCGCCGCCTACGTGGTGTACACCGACCACGAGATCGGCCGCGTCATCCAGGCGGTCGAGGACATGGGCAAGCTGGACAACACGCTCGTCATCTACATCAACGGCGACAACGGCACCAGCGCCGAGGGCACGCCGATCGGCACCCCGAACGAGGTCGGCCAGTTCAACGGGGTCAACCCGCCGGTCGGGCAGCAGCTCAAGAACTACTACGACGTGTGGGGTACGGACAAGACCTACAACCACATGGCCGTGCCGTGGGCGTGGATGTTCGACTGCCCGTTCTCGTGGACCAAGCAGATCGTGTCGCACTTCGGCGGCACCCGCCAGGGCATGGCCATCTCGTGGCCGAAGGGGATCGCCGAGAAGGGCGGCGTCCGCCACCAGTTCCACCACGTCATCGACATCGCGCCCACGATCCTGGAGGCGTGCGGCGCCGCCCAGCCGGAGGTGGTGGACGGGATCCGGCAGAGTCCGATGGAGGGCGTCAGCATGGCGTACACCTTCGACGCCAGGAACGCGAACGCCCCCTCGACGCGGAAGACGCAGTACTTCGAGATGATGGGCAACCGGGCGATCTACCACGACGGGTGGATCGCCGGCACGAAGGTGATGCGGCCGCCGTGGGTCCTGGTGCCGACCAAGACGAGCGTGCTCGACTACCCGTGGGAGCTGTACAACCTGAACGAGGACTGGACCCAGTCCGAGGACATCGCGGCCAAGAATCCGGCGAAACTCAAGGAGCTGCAGGACCTGTTCTGGAAGGAGGCGGCCAGGTACCAGGTGCTGCCGCTGGACGACTCGGTGATCGCGCGGATGACCACCCCGCGGCCGAGCGCCACCGCCGGCCGGGACGAGTTCACCTGGACCCGGCCGCTGACCGGCACGCCCAACGGCGACGCCCCGAGCATCCTGAACACGTCGTACACGTTCAAGGCCGAGGTCGAGGTCCCGGCGGGCGGGTGCGAGGGCATGCTCATCACCCAGGGCGGCCGGTTCGGCGGCTACGGGTTTTACGTCCTCAAGGGCAAGCCCGTGTTCCTCTGGAACCTAGTCGATCTCGAACGGATCAAGTGGGCGGGGGCCGATGCGCTGGCGCCGGGCAAGCACACGCTGGAATTCGACTTCAGGTACGACGGCCTCGGGGCCGGGACGCTTCTGTTCGGCGATTACAGCGGCCTCGGCCGGAGCGGCACGGGCGTGCTGAAGGTGGACGGCAAGGCGGTCGCGACCCAGAAGATGGAGCGGACGATCCCGTTCATCCTTCCGTGGGACGAGAGCCTCGACATCGGCTCCGACACCTGTACCGGCGTGAACGACGCGGACTACAAGCTGCCGTTCGCGTTCGCCGGCAAGATCAACAAGATCACGCTCAAGATCGACCGGCCCAAGCTGAACCCGGAGGATATCAAGAAGCTCCAAGAGGCGATCAAGGAGAAAGCGATTCGCGACTGACGCCGGAGGGGAGTTGACAAGAGCGATTGGCCCTTCGACCGAGGCCCGGCCGGCCGGGCCTCGGGTCTGTGAGGCGCGCCAGCAGTACCATGAGAGCGACCCCGACTGGCCTCCCTTCAGGGGCGCACTTCCGTGCGAAGCGAAGATCGAATCCGACCTACTCCGCTACACGCTCGCCCTCGACCCGGAAACCGGAGCTGAGGTGGACAAGGCGACGGCGGCGCTGCTTGGCGCGGACGACCGAGTCTTCTACTTCGAGTCGGACGTGACACGCCGTCGGTTCCGCGATCGACTGACAGCACCTGGCGGTTCGGTCGGGACCGCTTAGCCTGCGTGGCGTCGGCCCGCTTGACGAGCGCACTGCATCATGCCGCAGATGCTGACAAGGGCGATTGCCGCACCGTCTCCCGTCGGGCGGCGGGCAGACGAGTCGCCACGACACCGGCTGGTCATTCCACCTCCTCCTCAACTCCGGCTTCGGCAAGCAACTGGTAGAGGAGGCCGAGTTCCATCCTCGATTGCAAAAAACACGGCCCGCCCACCCGATTTCTTCCGCAACTCCCGCTTCTGTCAGACGGTGAACACGACACGCATCTTCGCCCGGGAGAAGGCGACGAAGAAGTTCCGCTTCTCCTCGTCCGACTCCTCGGCGAACTTGAACATGGCCGAGTCCTCAAGTCCCATCATCCCGACGCTGTGGTACTCAAGCCCCTTGCTCGTATGGATCAGGATGACCGGGACGGAGTTCTCGCCGTCAAAGACTGCAAGGGCCAGTGGCCAGTCCTTCGCCTTTTCGCATCACCCCACTGGTATTCCGTCGCCAGCTTGAACACCTTCTCGAAGTACGCCTCTTAGCCCCAGAGATGCCGGTCAGTCTACGGAACGTGCGGCCGCTGGTGCGGGCGGCGTCGAACAGCCGGTGGAGTTCGACGGCGGTCAGTTCCCGGCAGGCGTGCCGGATGAACACATCCCGCTGGGTCAGGACGAGGGCCGGTTCCAGATGGTGCCGACCCCGCGGCCGTCCTGGGGGTGAGGGGCGCCGGCCGGTGGTCGGGATGCGGGACTGCGAGGACCTGCTGTCCGTGTTCGCCGTCCTGAATCGGATGTCCGGGGCGGTGCATGCGAACACCCTGGACAGACGCCAGTATGTGAACCACACAACCGGCAAGATCAAGACGCGGCGGGCGCAGCAGACGTACGCCGCCCCCGCGGTGCGTCGGAAGGAGTTCCCGGTCAGGACTCACCCGCGTGCCGGAAGGTGTCCGTCCGCAACCGTCTCCACTACGTCCAGACCGTGGTGGTTTCCGTTCCTCTTCCGTCATGGAATTCCCCGTCACACTGTGACGACAATGGGGGTGCTGGTACAATCCGCGGCACGACCCCCCGTCCCCCGAGAGGCCGCGTCGTGTCCCGTCCCGCTCACTGCATCGTCGCAACCCTCCTCCTGTTGACAAACGCCTGGGCCGACGACCCGCCGGTCGTCGTCCGCACGGTCACGACCGACGGCAGGCCGGTCGCGAAGGCGACGGTGTGGGTGTACGAGTACCTCGACTCTGCCGAAGACCAGGCCGAGCCGAAGCCGCTCGTCACCGACGCCGCCGGCAAGGTGAGCTTCCCGGCGGGTGATTCCCGGAAGTCGCTGGTGGTGTTCGCCCGTGACACGGACGGCCGCATCGGGTCGGAGTTTGTGGGGAACTGGCGTTACAACTCCGACGCGGATCCGGCGAACAAACTCGTTCTCGTCGCCACCACCGGACGGAGCGGCCGGGTGGTCGGGCCGGACGGCAAACCGGTCGTCGGGGCGGTGGTGACACCGCAGAGCTTCTCACTGGCCGACGAGAGGCGGCGGGCCTCTACCGGGCTGCCGTACAGTGTGCTGCTGCCGCCGTGGGAAATGAAACGGCTGGCCGCGAAGACCGACGCGGACGGGCGGTTCCAGTTGCTCGCCACGGCTGCGGATTACCGGCCGTTCTTCCGGGTGAAGGCCGACGGGTTCGGCGAGTCGAAGTGGTCCGCTCCCGACACCGGCGACCTAGACCTCAAACTGTCCGTCAAGGGCACGGTCGCCGTCGCCGCTTCGGGGGTCGAAGCGGCGACGGTCAAGGGCGTGCAGGTCCGGTTGACCCCCACCGACCAGGCGGCGGAAAGTCGAGGGCAAACGGCGGGCGTGCAGGCGGTGCGCTGGGCGTCCGGCACACTCGACGCCGCCGGCCAAGCGACGATCGCCGATGTGGTACCGGGGAGGTACGAGCTGACGGTCCAGCCGGACCCGAAGCGGCCCGCGGTGTTCGTGCCCGGCCCGCCGGTCGAGGTGGCGGCTGGGAAGACGGTCGAGGCGACGTTGAAGTTCGGCCCGGCGGCGAAGGTGACGGGCAAGATCACCGCCCCGGACACCGGCCAGGGCATCTCCGGCGCGCTGGTCAGCGTCACCATCGGCGACGGGCAAAGCTCGCAGCCGGAATATTGGCTGCACGCCCAGACGGACGCGGACGGCGTGTTCACCGTCCACGGTCCGGCCGGGTGGTACCGGTTCTCCCTGAACACCCCGCCGGACGGGTACGTCTTGCCGCCGCGGAACCCTCGGGGCGAAGATCCGGTGAAGCCGGTGATGGTGGTGGTCGGCAAAAGCCACGAGTTCCCGGCGTACCAGTTGGTCAAAGCGGTGTCGTTCGCCGGAGTCGTGGTGAACACCGACGGCAAGCCGGCGGAGGGGGCGACGGTTCAAATCGCCGAGTCCTTCGACTCCCCGCGGGCCGGCAAGGTGGTGTCCGACAAGGACGGCAAGTTCACCCTCAAGAGCCTACCCCCGGACGACGCGATCGCCCCGCGGGTGCGACTGGGCAAGGCGGTGAACGTGCCGCAGACGTTCGACCTGTCCAGGACCACCGGGCCGGAGAGGATCGAGATCGGCGAAGCGAACGCGGCCGGGCTGACGGGCCGGGTGACGGACACCGCCGGCAAGCCGGTCGCCGGGGCGAGGGTGAGCCTGTTGCACAGCATCCAGGGCGTCGGCCGGCACGCCCAGTACGGCACCCGGCGGCAGGTCGAAACCAAACCCACCGACGCCGACGGGCGGTACGCATTCGGCGGGTACTGGCCGAAGGACCGGTACGGGGTGCAGGTGAAGGCGGCCGGGTACGCCGACGGCGAGGCGAAGGACGTGTTCGGCGACGCCGGGCGGGTGCGGGAGTTCCCGGTCATCAAGCTCACCCGGGCGAACCTGACGGTGGCCGGCACGGTGGTCGGGCTAGATGGACGGCCGGTGGCCGGGGCGGAGGTGTTCCAGGTGGACGGGCCGGACCGGACCGCGGCGAAGACCGCGGCCGACGGCACCTTCACCCTC
>CANJKY010000397.1 GCA_947474875.1 Gemmataceae bacterium | reverse complement strand
TTCGACTCGCGACAAACCGAACCACCATCAATTTTTCTCTTCCTTCTTGTCTTCCCTTTTCTCCACAGGCGGCGGAGGCGGCAGGGCCGGCGGCGGGATGAGGGCCGGGCGAATCAGCCGTGCCGGGGCCGCCATCATGGGCGGGGCCACACCCGCGGCCGCCTTCGTCTCCAGGAACACCACGTCGTCGGTGAACAGCTTCCGCCACTCCGGGTCGAACCCGGCCGGCACCTGCACCACCGCCCCGCCGTCGCCCAACCGCTTCGCCAGGGCGTCCTCGTCCAGTTCCTTGCCGTCGGCGGTGGTGGCCTTCGTTCCGGTCAGCGTGATCCGCCGGGCCACCGGCACGTTCTCGGTCACGTACTGCGTGCGGGTGACCTGCACCTGTTGGCCGTTGACCACCTCGTTCGTGTTCACGGTGATCGCCTTCGATACCGCCGCGGTGGTGGACAGTTCGAGCAGCCCACCGCCGGCCGACTTGGCGACGCTCAGGGTGAACGTCGCCCCGGCCTTCGGGGCGGGCGGGGGCGGGGCCTTCGGCACCGGGGCGGCGGTCAGGGGGAACGTCGCGCCGGCCGCGACCAGGGCGGCAAGCATCACGCGAAGCATGGGAACCTCCGGGGTTACTTCTTCTCGTCGTCCTTCGGGGCGGCGTACTCGACGAACAACACGGTGCCCTTGAACCGCTTGCGCCACTCGGCCGGCAGCGGGCCGTCCAGGAACACCACCGGCCCGCCGTCCTTCAGCCGAGTTTTTAAGTCGGCGGCGGACACCTCCTTGCCGTCCGTGTCTGTGGCTTTCAGGTTCTTGATCTCGCGGGCGGTGGTGGTCGTCACCGTCTCTAACACCTGAATAGTCTTCGGGTTACCGTCCTTGTCGGTGAGGTGGATCGTCCGCGGCACCTGGGCGGAGGTGCTGGACACCAGCTTGTCGCCGTCGATTCTGGCGACCAGCATCTGCACCGTCCCGCCCGGCTTCGGCGGATCGGCGGCCACGGCGGGCAAGGCGAACAGGGCGGCGAGGAAGACGGCTCGGGGCATGACGGACTCCGGTTTGAAGCCAGTTTACCCCGCCCGCTCGCCGGCTACCACAGGGGAGCGGAATCTCCGGCCGGGTCGAGAGTTGTCGGATTGCCCGACGGCCTGACGACCCTCCTCCGACACTGCCGAAAAAATTACTCCGAATGTCCCCGTGTCGGATTGAACAGCGATCCCGGATCGGGTAACGGATATAGAAGCAGATGAAAGGTTGGTCACGGCAGAGTCGCCGTATGCTTCGCCCGCAGGCTGCGGTGGTTCGCGGTCTGTTCGGGTTGTGTGTCGACTTTTCCCTGCTTCTCTAGCTGTCTGGATTTACGCTCGGTCTTGGAAAATTGCTAAAGATTCGGGAACTGTCCGGTACAGTGTGCGTCGAAAGCCTGTTCGGGTTGAGAGTACCGATTCGCAACCGACTCTCGGCCGCCGGTTTTGACAACTCGTCGATCACGATCTCACACCACTCCGCCCAGGTGGGGTGAGATCCCGCCCGTCCGAGGTGTACTCACTTCGTGTACTCACTTCGGCGGGTTCGGACACTGCACGTCACGGACGACGCGCACCGGAAAACGGCGGGTGGCCGCCTCCATACGACCAGAGGGGTAGCTGTGTCGTGTGTGAGCGCCGCCCGCCGTTGTATTTTGCGCACATCGTTGCTCAATACGACTACACTACCCGCTTCACCACTGGTTCGGCGTTTCGCCCTCGACCACCAACTCCGTGTACCCCGTCGTCGGGTCCGGCTCGCGGCGGAATGTAACACCCGGCAACTCACCTAGCATGACCTCGGCCGTCGTGTACACCACGCACCCGTCCATCAGGTGCCCGCCGAGCGTCGCCCCGGTGTCGTCCGCCACGCACAGGTGCAGGTGGCCCTTCGGCGGGTCGGCACACCCGACCAGCGACACGATCTCGAACCGCCCCTCCCGCACCAGCACCTCGCTCGCCCCGGCCAACCGCACCGCCAACCGCGTCAGACTGCCGACGCAGGTGAGCAGCACCGGCGCCCGCAGCCCGTGCCGCTCGGCGAACCCGACGATCCCCCGCTTCAGGTCGTCCCCCGGCGTCAGCCGGAACGCGAACGCCTTCACTTCACCGCCTCCAGCTTGGTGAGCCGGTACGAGAACGCCCCGAGCAGGTCGCCGCGCTGCCCGCCGTGGCACTCGACGCACTGCGTCACGCTGCGGATCGCCCCGACCATCCGCGCATCCTTGTCGGTGCCGCGGGCGAACAGGTCGTCGCCCTTGCGGACGGCCCGCAGCCCTTCGGCCTCGAACGCGTCCACCTCCCGCGTCGGGGCGTCCTTCAGCTTGTCCATCCGCGGCAGCAACTCGGACACGTACACCGCCGGCTTGTCGTGCTTGAGCAGGCCGATCAGGTCCACCCGCGTGACCGCCCACCGGTCGATCACCTCGGGCGAGCGGCCGAACCGGTGCGGGCGGAACCCGGCCACCTGCGTGCGGCTCTTCACGTACCCCCACCCGTTCGGGTTGACGAAGTCCAGGACGACGCCGCTGTGCATCTTGCCGAACCCGGCCACCCGGTCGGCCGGCGTCTTGTCGCCGAGCGACACCAGGTCCGGCACGTACTCGTCCGCCTGCGGGATGCTCGGCACGAACTCCGGGGCGAAGTGGTCGGGGTTGGCTTTCATCCCCAGCATCCGGACGGCGCCGAATCCCATCGCCCGGGCGAACTGGTAGGTGCGGTCTTGGTGGATGGCCCACAGCGAAGACCGCCGGCTCCCCGGCGAACCCCGATCGATTTCGTATTCCATCTCGCTCCAAGCCGCCCCGACTGTAGGCCGATCTCCGTCGGATGACCTCACCTCCGGCACGCGGTCGGCTATCGACTCGAACGGGTTGTCCTCCCGCCATTCGGTGTGCCGCCGATCCTGGGCGATGGCCCCCCACAATGGCACCAGCCACACGCCGAGTGCGATGAGGACGGACGCGACGTGGTAGATCGCCGGCCCGCGACGGGGGATGTACACCACCGCCAGCGCGAGGAAGAGGAGGATGGCCTGCTGGAGAAGTGGGGTACTCCACGCGCCGAACACGCACAGGACCGGCAGCCCGGAGAACAGCACACACCCCGGCACGGCCCAACCCGGCCGTCTGAACTTCCATACGGCGACGTTCACCCATAGCAGCATGGTGACGGCGAACACGGCCGCGATCGCGAAGGCTTCTTGCATCGCCCACCCCGGCGGGTGTGAGGGGAGTCGGCTCAGCGTACCGCACCCGGCGGGCGGACGGATACCGTGTTCCGTCAATTCTGGCAGAGGGAGTCAACACCCCCTCACCCGCCGGTGTTGCTCCGCTACACGCGGCGACCTCTCCCCCGCACGCTGGGGAGAGGTGGGGGCGGTTGGCGTTCGAGGGGCGTGAACCCAGGAGCCGGCGCGCCAACACCTCTCCCCCGCCCGGCGGGGGAGAGGTCGATCCGGAGAGCGCAGCGACCGGAGCGGGTGAGGGGGGTCGAGTGGGCGAAGACGCTTGCGGGCGGGCAACGCGTCGGCTCCAGGTGAGGTCGTCGGCCGCACCGGCGGACTCACGTCGCGCCGTTCGCCGACCGTCACACCTCCACCGTCATCCCCGGTTCCCCCACGCGCACGTTCGGCAGCCCCGCCGCCCGCAGCTCGGCCGTCACCTCGTCCCAGAACCGCGGCTTGATGTGGATGGCGAACACGCTCACGCCCGCCGGCAAGCGGCGGGCGGCGGCGAGGAAGTCGTCGGTGGCGTGGTGGTGCGTCAGCGCCGCCAGGTCGGCCAGACGCCGCGGGAACGAACACTCCAGGAACACCGCCCGCAGCCGCGGCCAGCGGGCCAGCGGCTCGAACACTTCCGGCACCGGCAACGTGTCCGTCACCACCGCCACCGCGGATTCGCGGTCGTCGATCAGGTAGCCGACGGTGGGCACGGTGTGGGTCACCGGCAGCGGGGTGACGGTGTACCGGCCGACAGCGAACGGGCGGGGCGGGTGGATTTCGCTCACCTTCACGAACGGCGGCATGGTGCGGCTCATGCCGATGAAGTCAGGCATCAGCCGGTCGTTGAACAGGTCGGATTGCAGGGCGTGCAGTGTCTCGGGCAGGGCGTGGACGGTCGGGCAGTCCGGGCACACCCGGTACACGTTGTCGAGGAACACCGGCAGGCCGGCGACGTGGTCGATGTGCGAGTGCGTGAGCAGCACGTCCGCCACCCGCGCCTGCTCATCCACCGGCCCGAACACGCCGAGCGGCCCGGCGTCCACGGCCAGCACGCCGTCGATCAGCAGCCCGGTGAGGGCGTGGCCGGGGCACGGGCCGGCGGGCAGAACCTGGACGCGCATGGGGGGCACGCGGCGGATCGGGATTGTGGCGGCCGTCGGGTTTACGATACCCTGAGCGATCGACTCCTGGGAAGAGGGTTCGCGGCGATGTGTGTCCAAGAGGACCTCACCCGGCTCGACTGCGTCTCGCCACCCTCTCCCAGGCGCCCCTTTAGGGCTGGGAGAGGGTGTCAGACAGACCCCTTCTTTCTCCCCCTCTCCGGTTCGGGGAGGGGGCCGGGGGGTGGGGTCGCACTTCGTCGCCCCGGCAAGACCGGCCCCGGCCTGCTCATCAGCCTGCTGCTGAACGCGGCGCTGGCGGCCGGGGTGTTGTACCTGCTGTTCGGGCCGAAGACCGGCTCCCCCGGTGGCACCGCCGGGGTGGGCACCGGCGGCACCACCCCGTCATCCCCCGCCACGGAGGTGAACGCCATCGGCCGCATCCAACCGGCCGGCGGGCTGGTGGCGGTGTACGGCCCGCCCGGCGACCGGGTGCAGGAGTTCAAGGTGCAGGTGGGCG
>CANJKY010000396.1 GCA_947474875.1 Gemmataceae bacterium | reverse complement strand
GCTCCCACCCCGCCCGGACCGCCAGCGCGACGGCTGCGAGGGCGACGCCGGGCTGACCGACCGCCACCACCACCGCCGTCGGGTACGGCAGCCAGACGACGGCCGCGGCCACCACCGCCGAGGCCAGCACGAACGCCAGCCCCGTCCACCGGCCGGTCAGCCGCACGAACCCGTACACAAGGGTGAACGCGAGGGCGGAAGCGGCCAGCACCGCCACCGGGCGGGGGACGGCGACCACCCGGAGCGGCCCCGGCGTGGGCTGCCGCACCAGGATCGAGTCGCCGTCGGCTGCGGGCCGCGCCGGCTCGCCCGCGTCGGATCCCGCGGCGGAGCGGAACCAGCCCTCCACGTCGTCGGCCGGTTCGTCCGGGACCGGCCCGAACCCGTATCCCCGCCACCCCCACCGCCACTCGGCCGCCCCCCCGCCGGTGGTGGCGAGAACGTCGGCCGGCCCGCCGAACACCTGCCACCTCACCGGGGTGCGGAAGCTGGCCTGCCGCGGGACGGGCGGAACGAGCGTCCGCCCGTTGAACCGGCTGGTCGTTGCCGGCAGTTGCACCCGCACGTCGACCGACACCACGCCCCGCCCCGGTTTGAGTTCCGGCACCACTAGCCGGGCGCCGCCGGGGAGGGGGACCGGGTCCACCCGCTTGCCGTCCACGCTCGCCTCGACGGCGGCCGACGTGGGCAGGTCGAAATCGATGTGCCCGCCCTCCCACCGCCGCAGCAGGTACCGCCCGCGGACGCGGCTGCCGCTGCCGCCGGCCTCGCCGACGGTCGCCTGCACCAGCGCCCGCTCGACCACCACCGGGGCGGCGGCGGTCCAGCCGGTGAGGGCGAGCGACGGCGGGGGGGCAGCCGACGACCCGAGGGTGAACCACGGCAGGGAGTCGGAGTCCGGGGCGGGGTCGGGGGCCAGTTCCCGCCAGTCGCCGACGAACCCGGTGGCCCGCCGCCCGCCGCCGCCCCACACCCGCACCACCGTGTCGGCACTGGTGACCCCGCCCGGGTGGATCAGCGGGACGACCGCGGGGTCGGTTTCGTCCGCCCGCGGCGGCACCTTGACCGCGTACTGGGCGACCAGGGTGACCTCCTTCCCCGCGTCCGCCGGCAGCCGGTACACCCACTCGTTCGGGCCTACCGGGTCGAGCCGCGGCGTCCACCGCAGCCCGACCAGTTCACCGGGCGCGGTCAGCCGGAGCGGCCGGGTGTCGCCGTCGGCGAGCCGGAACCGGAACACCTGCTGCACCGCCAGTTGGCGGTCCTGCACGGTCACATCGGCCCGCACGTCACACGCCAGCTCCGGGCGGTATGGCTTCCAGGTCACCTCCACCTTCCCCACCCCGCGGTCGAACTCACACGTCACGCCCCGGCCATCCCCCCGCAGTTGCATGCCGGCGGCCGACGCCCCGCGGTCCCACCCGTACCCGGTGGCGGCCACCGCCCACTCGCCGCCGCCCACCTCGACGAGCGTGTCCCGCTCGTCCGCCTGGAGGAATCGGGGGAAGGGCAGGGTGGCCTGGTGGTCGGTCGCGGGCAGCGGGCGGGTGGCGGTCACCCGCAGGTCGGCCGCCGCCTTCTGCGGGGTGATGAACCGCAGGGTGATGGTCCGCCGGCCGGACGGGTCCGCGACCCCGGCGTCGGACTCCACCTGGTCGTCCGGGCCGAACTCCCACCCCTGCCAGCCGGCCGGCAGCAGGACGCTCATCTGCTCGACCTCACCGCGGGGGGGCGGGGTGACGCGGACGGTCGATTCCAGCCGCCACCCGGACTGGGTGAGTGTCAACTTGTGGTGCGGGCGAACCCGCGGCGCGTTCGACAGCGGGCGGACGTCGAACTCCCCCCACCCCCGCCCGACCGCCGGGGACGCGTACTGGAACACCGCCACCAGGTCGTCCTCCGCCTGCGGCGGCAGGTCCTGCCGCCGCAGGTCGGCGGCCGGGTGGAAGCCGACCCGGACGGCCGGCGGGGCGTACACCCGCACCCGGCCGGTGTGCCGCACGTTCGGCAGGTCGAACGGGCCGAGCGGGTACGGCCCGCGGGACTTCGGGTCGGCCGCGGCCGGCCGCAGGGTGCGGGCGGTGACCGTGACCAGCCAGCCGTCGCCGTCGGGCGGGGTGCGGATCACCCACGTCGGCTTCTGCGGGTCGGCCGGTTTCATCGCCGCGGCGGGGGTGGTGAGCGCGGAGGTCGCCTTGCCGATCCGCTCGACGGTCAGATCGGCGTTCGGCGGCACGGTGAGCGGCCACTCCTTCGCCGGCCCGCGGAGCTTCAGCTTGGCCACCGTCTCCACCTGGGTGTCGTCCACCCGGATCACCACGTCCCCGTCGGCGGTTAGCTCGGCGGCGTCGGCGGCCGCCCGCGGCTCCCACAGCACCTCGAGCGTGTCGGTCGGCCCGAGGGGGAAGGCGGACGCCAGCGTGGTGACGGCCGCGGAGGCGTGCTTCACCGCGGCGAACGGCTCGGGCGAGCGGGTGCCCACGGACACCGTCTGCACGTCCGCCGGCGGCTTGTCCAGGGCGAGGGTGGTGATCGCCGCCCGCGGCAGGGCGAACTCGAACCCGAGCTCGCCCTTCGGCCCGCGGGCGGTGACAGCGGCTTCGAGGTCCAGGGTGAGGGTGTGGTCGCCGGCCGCTTCGACCAGCACGGCGAACCCGTCCTCGCCGGCGGTGAGCACCGGCGTCTTGCCGTCCGCCCCCTTCGCCCCGGTGGCCGTCGCCCGCTGGCAGCCGAGGGCGACCACGGTCTTCGGGGTGACGGTGCGGAAGGTGAACACGGCCGTGACCGCGGCGACGGTGCGGTCCCCGCGGGGGCCGACCCGCGCCCGCAGCTCGACCTTGCCCGGCGGCTGCGGCTTCGCCCCGTCCTTCGCCTTCTTCACCTTCTCCGCCTGTTCGACCAGCGCCTGGTATTCGACCGCGGATAAGAGCACGCCGTCGATCTTCGGGTCCGCCTCGCCCGGGTTCTTGGTGATGAACACCACCGTTCCGTCGGGCATCTTCATGGCGGACGAGCGGACGCCGTCGGCCGGCTTGGCGGGTTGGGCGACCGCCGCCCCGCATGCCAGCAGAAACAATGGCAAACACCGCCGAATACACGACATGCCGGTCGACCAGAACAGACTTGAGAGAACCCCCATCCCGCCCAGTATAACCCGCCGCCCGCCCCCGGCCGACCGCTAAACCCCGGACGCCCGGCAGTTCCCGCGCGGGTTTCCGGATCGGAACAGATGTGCCGCTTTTTCCATCTCCCGCCGCCGCCGGGTGGAGTGGTGGACGGCCGGGTGCCGATCTCTTTGCTGGTATCATGCGCACGGGCCTACTCTCATGACCACCCTCGAAGCCGAACCGATGACCCCCGTCCGCGTGATCGCTGACCCGACCGTGTACCTGCTGAGCAAGCAGACGCTGGTGCCCGCGGAACTCGACCGGTTCCTGGCCGACCACGGGGTGAGCTGGCAGACGGATTCGGAAGTGGCCGCCGAGGTGGTGACGGAGACGGCCGGTCGCGTGTGTTACATGAGCTTCGCCAAGCCGCGGCCGGGCGGGAACAGCGCGTACCTGCACCACATCAAGGAGGTCGGCCACGGGTCGGTGCTGGAACACGCGGTGTGGTCGTTCCTCATCACCGGCGTCAGCCGCAGTCTGACGCACGAGCTGGTGCGGCACCGGGCCGGGTGGGCGTACAGCCAGCTCAGCCAACGGTACGTGGACGAGAGTGTGGCCGAGTACGTCGAGCCGGACATCATCGCCAACGACCCGGAGTTGCACGCCCTGTGGCTGGACGCGGTGACGCACGCGCACGACGCCTACGTCAAGTTGGCCGAGCGGCTGAACGCCAAACTGGCCGACCCGCACGCGGCGGCCGCCGCCATGCTCCCACCGGACGCGGACCGCACCACCCGCCGCAAGACCGCCCGCCAGGCCGCCCGCAGCGTGCTGCCGAACGCCACCGAGACGAAGATCACGGTGACGGTGAACGCCCGCGCCCTGCGGCACTTCTTCGAGCAGCGGGGGAGCGTGTTCGCCGAGCCGGAGATCCGCAAGCTGACGAACGTGATGCTCGACGTCGTCCAGAAGGACTCACCCAACCTGTTCGGCGACTACAAGAAGGTGCCGCTGCCCGACGGCACGTTTGAGATCGTCACCGAGTTCAAGAAGGTGTGACCGCCCGCGGCGCGATAGAATCCGGCCTCGTACCTTCCCCACGAGGCCACGTCGCATGCGCCGCCTGCTCTCCCTGCTCGTCCTATCAGTCGTCGCGATCACCCCGGCCGTCGCCGACGACTTCTTCTTCAAGCCCGGCGACCGGGTGGTGTTCCTCGGCGACAGCATCACCGAGCAGTACCAGTACAGCACCTACATGGAGCTGTACCTGACCACCCGGTTCCCGAAGGCGAACTTCGTGTTCCTGAACGCCGGCATCGGCGGGGACACGGCGCACGGCGGTGCGGCCCGGTTCCAGTCGCACATCCTGGACGAGAAGCCGACGGCCATCACCATCAACTTCGGCATGAACGACGCCGGGTACCAGGCGTTCGACGAGGGCAGGAACAAGCTGTACCGGGAGAAGACGGCGGACATGCTCAAGCGGGCGAAAGACGCCGGCGTGCGGGTGGCCCTGTGCTCGCCCAACGCCGTCGACCCGCGGGTCAGCCCCGGGTTTTCCGACTTCAAGCGGTACCTGGAGACGCAGAAGCAGTTCTACGCCCCGCTGAAGGAGATCGCGGCGGCCGGCGGGGCGGCCTACGCCGACCAGTACGCCGTTACCCGCACGGCGATCGAGGCGATGACGAAGGACGACCCGAAGGCGGAGAAGGCGAAGCCGTACTACGACGGGTTCCACACCGCCCCGCCCGGCGGGCTGCTC
>CANJKY010000395.1 GCA_947474875.1 Gemmataceae bacterium | reverse complement strand
AGGGGCCGCCCTCGGTGGCGGCCTCCGATCGCCCCCCACAGTCGGCTCTGATCTCACCGCTTCTTCTCGTACCCGCCTTCCAGGTGCGACTTCAGCCCGTCCACGTCCTTTCCGTCCATGTTCTCCAGGGTGGCGGCGTCATCGGTCGCCGTCCACTTGAACTGGAACTCGGTGCCCACCGGCACCACTTCTGTCAGCTTTGCCTTGAACTTGTCGTCCCCCTCGTGGTCGGTCACCTTCACCTTCACCACCCCGTCCTTGCCGGTGGTGAAACTGCACACGATGGTCAGGTCCGCCTTGTCCCCGTGCGGATGGACCTTCAGCACCCCCTTGTCGGCGAACTCCAGGTGCGTCTGCCCCTCCTTCTTCGTCCACGCCCCGGCCGGGGCGGCCTTCTTGTCTTCCTTCTTGTCGTCGGCGACGGCGAACGGCGCGAACGGGATGAGTGTGGCCGTCAGGCCGAGCACCCCCAGCAGGCGACGGCGGGTCGGGTGTTGCAGCGACATCGGTTCCCCTCCTGTGCGGATCGTGGTTGCCACTGCCGCCCAGACAGCAGGGGCAGGGCGACAGTAAATTAGCGATTGCTCACTTATTTATCAAGTGGAATTCCGCCACCGGCCGCTACACTGGCCTACATGGGTCGGCACAAGACGATCACCGACGACGCCATCCTGGCGGCGGCGCGGGACGTGTTCCGCACGAGTGGGCACACCGCCACCACCCGCCAGATCGCCGACGCCGCGGGCATCTCCGAGGCAGTGCTGTACCAGCGGTTCGGGAACAAGGACGACCTGTTCTTCGCCGCCATGCTCCCGCCCCCGCCGGACGTGGACCGGCTGCTCGGCCCGCCCGCCCCGACGGCCGACGCCCGCCGCCACCTGTCCGACCTGATGGTGCGGCTCGGCCGGCACTACGCCGAGGTGATCCCGGTTGCGCTCCGACTTATGACCCACCCGGCGTTCGACCCGAGCAAGGTGGGGCCGCCCGGCGGCGGGCAATCCCTGCGGAGCGGGCTGGCTGAACGGCTGACGGCTCTCGCCGCCCGTGGGCAGATCGCTGCGGTGGACGCGACCCCGGTGGCCCGGCTGCTGATCTCGCTCGCCCACGACTGGGGGCTGGCCGGGGCGATGAGCGGGGGCAAGCGGACCGCCGCCCACGAGCGGGAACTGCGGGAGATGGTGGACGCGGTGTGGACCGGGCTGCGGCCGGGCTGACGCACACTTCTACAACATTCCCCATGCCGCTCACCCCCGCCGACGTGCTCGCCGCCGCCGACCGCCTACCCCGGGCGCGGCTGGCCCACCTGCCCACCCCGCTCGAAGAGGCGCCGCGGTTCGCCCAGGCCATCGGCGGCGGGGTGCGGGTATTCGTCAAACGCGATGACTGCACCGGCCTGTTGCTCGGCGGGAACAAGGCGCGGCACAACGAGTTCCTGCTCGGCGACGCGGTGGAGCAGGGGTGTGACCTGGTGGTGTGGGGGGCCGGGGTGCAGTCGAACAACTGCCGGCAGACGGCCGCCGGGTGCGCGAAGCTCGGGCTGGAATGCCGCCTGTACCTCAGCCGCCTGCATTACGACACCGCCCCGCAGGGCAACCTGCTGCTCGACTACCTGGTCGGGGCGCACGTCGAGTTCACCGACGCCAGGCTCGGGCCGGAACTGAACGCGCTGCTGGCGGCGAAGGCGAACGAGTTCCGCCGGGCCGGGCGGCGGCCGTACTTCTGGCACCCGCCGCGGGTGGTGCCGCTGTCGGCGGTCAGCTACGCGGTGTGCGTGGCCGAGATCGTGCAGCAACTGCGGGCGATGAGCCTGGAGCCGGACGGGCTGTACGTGTCGTCCGCCGGGGCGACCGGGGCCGGGGTGGCGCTCGGCAAGGAATTGCTCGGGCTGACGTGCCCGGCCCGGCTCATCTGCCCGATGCACTGGCCGTGGAGCATCCCGGACGCGATGGCCGACGCCGCCAACGCCGCCGCCGACATGATGGGCCTGCCGCACCGCCTGGGTGCCGGGCAGATCGACGCGGACGAGTCGTTCGTCGAGCCGGGGTACGGGCTGCCGTCGAAGCGGGGGCAGGAGGCGCTCAAGCTGCTGGCGACGACCGAAGCCATCCTGACGGACCCGACGTACTCGGCGAAGGCGCTGGCCGGGCTGATCGCCGACGTGCGGGCCGGCAGGTACCGCCCCGGCAGCGTGCTGGTGTTCGTCCACACCGGCGGGGTGCCGGCGGTGTTCGTGGACCCGCGGAAAGTGTTGTCGGACGGGGAAGCGGTCGGCTAACGTAGTGGCACCGCCCGCCGCAGGTGTTCGCCGTGCGTCATCTTCCCGTTGCCGTCGTCTTGCTGCTGGCCGCCGGTGTGATCGCCGCCGAGCGGCCGTATCAGGAACCGGATCTACCGCCGGCGGCGAAAGAGCACTGGGCATTTCAGGCGCCGAAGCGGGGCGAAGTGCCGGTTAGCCGCGACCCGAAGGGGAGCGCGTGGGTCCGCACTCCAATTGATTCGTTCGTCCTCGCTCGCCTTGAAAAAGAAGGGCTCAAGCCCTCGCCCGAGGCCGACAAACTCACCCTCCTCCGTCGCGTCACGTTCGACCTGCACGGCCTGCCGCCGACGCCGGACGAGATCGACGCCTTCCTGAAGGACACGTCGCCGGATGCTTACGAGAAGGTGGTCGATCGGTTGCTGGCGAGTCCGCACTTCGGCGAGCGGTGGGCGCAACACTGGCTGGACGTGGTGCGGTTCGCCGAGAGCAACGGGTACGAGATGGACGGCGAACGCCCGCACGCCTGGCGGTACCGGGATTACGTCGTCAACAGCTTCAACGCCGACAAGCCGTATGACCAGTTCCTGACCGAGCAGATCGCCGGCGACCTGCTGGCCAAGGGAAAGCCGGACAAGGAGGCGGCCGAACTGCGGGTCGCCACCGGGATGCACCGGTGCGGGCCGATCCACCTGGTGTCCGGGAACGTGGACCCGGAGGAGACGCGGCAGGACAAGCTGATTGAAATGGTGAACGGGTTCGGGGCGGCGGTGCTCGGGCTGACGGTGGCCTGCACCCGCTGCCACGACCACAAGTTCGACCCGCTGACGCAGGGTGACTACTTCCGCCTGCAGGCGTTCTTCACCCCCACCGTGTACTCGGACCGGGAGTTCGCCACCGACGAGCAGAAGAAGGCGCACCAGGAGCGGACGGCGGCGGTGACCGCCAAGCTGGCGCCGATCAAGAAGCGGATCGCCGAGATCGAGGCGCCGCACCGCAAGCGGCTGGACGAGGAGAAGCGGGCGAAGCTGCCGGCCGACATGCGGGCGGCGGTGGCGGTGGAGAAGGCGAAGCGGACGCCGGAGCAGAAGAAGCTGGCCGAAGCCGCCGCCCCGCTGCTGAAGGTGACATGGGACGAGGTGCTGGACGCGCTGCCGGCCGCGGACCGGGCCGAGCGGGCGAAGCTGAAGGAGCAGCAACTGAAGCTGGAGGACGACCTGCCCCCGCCGCTGCCGGCGGCGTGGGCGCTGGCCGAGGACGACAAGCCGAAGCCGACGTTCGTGCTCAAGCGGGGCGACTGGCAGCGGAAGCAGTCGGAGATTTCGGCCGGGTACGTGCGGGTGGTGACGAAGCAGGAACCGGCCGCGAAGACGCGGCTGGACCTGGCGAAGTGGGTGACCGACCCCGCCCACCCGCTGACCGCGCGGGTGATCGTCAACCGGCTGTGGCAGCACCACTTCGGCCGCGGGCTGGTGGCCACGCCGAACGACTTCGGCACCCGCGGGGAGAAGCCGACCCACCCGGAGTTGCTGGACTGGCTGGCAGTGGAGTTGGTTGAGCCGACCTGGGCGAGCGGGGGGCGTCAGCCCCCTGGTGGTTCCGAGAAGAACCAGGGGGCTGACGCCCCCCGCTCACCAGGAATGCCCTGGTCCCTCAAGCGCCTCCACAAGCTGATGGTGATGTCGAGTACATATCGCCAGTCCTCCACCCCGGACACGCTACTGGGCACTCGTCACTCGAAACTCGATCCCGAGAACAAGCTGCTGTGGCGGATGAACCGCCGGCGGCTGGAGGGGGAAGCGATCCGCGACGCCGTGCTGACCGCCGCCGGCACCCTCAACCGGCAGGTCGGCGGGGCGAGCATGAAGGTGCCGCTCGAACCCGAGGTGTACGACCTGCTGTTCACCGAGGACGAGCCGGTCGGCCTGTGGCGGGTGACCCCGGACCCGACCCAGCACACCCGCCGCAGCCTGTACCTGTTCGCCAAGCGGAACGTGCGGCAGCCGCTGCTGGAGGCGTTCGACCAGCCGGACACGCTCGGGTCGTGCGCCGTCCGCGGGGTGAGCACGTTCGCCCCGCAGGCGCTCATCCTGATGAACGGCCCGCTCGCCCAGGAGCACAGCCGGCGGATGGCGGCGCGGTTGATGGCGACGGGCACTACCCCGGACGAGTGGATCACCGCCGCGTACCGCCGGGCGCTCGGCCGCCCGCCCACCGCCGACGAGATGAAGACGCTGGCCAAGTTCCTGGACGAGCAGACGAAGTTGATCCGGGCGAACGTGGCGGCCGGCAAGCCGGTCGGCGACACGCCGGGGTTGGCCGACACCGCCGACCCGGTGGTGGCACGGGCGCTGGGCGACCTGTGCCTGGCGGTGTTCAACCTGAATGAGTTCGTGTACGTCCCGTAACTCTGAGAGTGGTAGGCACACTCCGTGTGCCGTCGTGATCGGAAGAACGGCACACGGAGTGTGCCTACCACTCACCCGACCCATGCGCGACCAGCTCGACCTGCCCGCCCGCCCGCCGCTGTTCCTCGACACCCTGACCGACCCGGCTCGCACCTGGTCGAAGGTGGGGGCGTGGCTGTCCACCGGGGTCTCGGCGCCTAACCACCCGT
>CANJKY010000394.1 GCA_947474875.1 Gemmataceae bacterium | reverse complement strand
CTGGTCGTCCTGGCCGTCCTGGCCGTCCTAATCGGTCTTCTGCTGCCGGCAGTCCAGGGGGTTCGGGAGGCAGCATACCGCCTGAAGAGCGCGAACACGTTGAAGCAGATCGGGTTGGCCCTCCAGTCTCACTTGACCGCGAACGATGGGGTGCTGCCGACGATGGACGGACAACCGTACCTCGAGAGCCACCACATCCCGGGCGGGGTTGCCTTCACCCCCCGCCCGCTGACGTTCGTGGCCATCCTGCCGTACCTGGAACAGGCGGCCCAAGACGGGCACTCCGTGGGCGGACCCACCAAACGCCTGCCGCTGTACATCAGCCCGTCCGACCCAAGTCCGCATTTCTCCGAGAGCGAAGGCTTCCAGCGGGCGACACTCATCAGCTACGGGGCGAACGCCTGGGTGTTTCGCGGCGTGAGTAAGTACCCGGAGGCGATCCGGGACGGCACGAGCAACACCCTGTTCTTCGTCGAGCAGTACGCGAGCTGCGGCGCCTGCGACGACCGCGCGATCAGTGGCCCGAAGTACGATCGGTACAGGTGCATCAGCCACTGGTATCAAGGCGAGTGGCCGCTGACTCGTCCGACATTCGCCGACGGCGGCGGGGTGTTCGACGGCGATCGGAACGGCGTCCACCCCGTTACTGCCGCAGGGCGGACACAACCCAGCCGCCCCGGGGTGACGTTCCAACTGCGGCCGACGAAAGAGGCGTGCGACGCTTCATTGATGCAGACGCCCTACCGGAACGGGTTGCTGGTCGCACTCGGGGATGGCAGTGTCCGCACCGTCAGTCACGCGGTCTCGCCGGAGGTGTTCTGGGGAGCCGTCACCCCCGCCGGCGGGGAAGTCCTCAGCGATTGGTGACGGCCGTGACACGCCCGTTACCCCGTTCGGCCGGCGGTGTGGTTGAATACACAGCACCCCCGAGGGCCGAGCCATGTGCCGTGCGTTCGCCATCCTGCCCCTGTTCACCCTCCCGCTCGTTGCCGCAGAGCTAATCACGGTGAAGGTGGCGGCGGTGCAGTGCTCGTCCGACCTGGGCGACACCGCCGCCAACACCAAGAAGCTGACGCGGCTGGTGAAGGAGGCGGCCAAGAACGGGGCGAAGATCGTGGTGCTGCCGGAGACGGCCATCACCGGCTACCTGTCGCAAGACCTGAAGACGAACTGGCACCTCACCGGGTGGCCGATCGAAAAGCAGTTCGCCGGCAAAGACCCGGCCGACCACGCCGAGACCATCGACGGCGATAGCGTGAAGCACTTCGCCGCGCTCGCCAAGGACGTCGGCGTGTACCTGACCATCCCGTTCCTGGAGGTGGACAAGGGGAAAGGCGGCCCGCGGTACTTCAACACTGTCTGCCTGGCGAACCCCAAAGGCGAGGTGGTGGCCCACTACCGCAAGTTGACCCGGTGGCCGCACCCGGAGAAATCGTGGGCCACGCCCGGCGACCGCGGGGTGCAGACCTACGACACCGAGTACGGGCGGGTCGGGCTGGGCATCTGCTTCGACATCCACACCGTCCTGGAGAAGTACGACGGGAAGGGGCTGTGGGCGCTCCTGTACCCGATCGCGTGGGTGGACACCGAACACCCGGCCGAGTGGTTCCTGCACAAGCTGCCGGACCGGGTGAAGCCGTTCAAGTTGCACGTCATCGGGGCGAACTGGAGCGTGGACGAGAAGCAGGCGTGGCGGGGGTACGGGTTCAGCGAGGTGATCTCGAACGAGGGGAAGGTGGTGGCGGCGGCGAAGAGCCTGTACGGGGAGGAGATCGTGTACGCCGAGTTGCCGGTGGCGAAGAAGAAGTGACCGTGTATGTGCCTTCCGTAGCAGCGACCCAACGGGGAGCGCGTTCGGTTCAACGCGCTCCCCGTTGGGTCGCGGCTACAAGAGCACCGCTCACGCCTTCATCAGCACCACCCCCTCGCCGTTGCGAAGGGTGATCCGGGTGATGGCCGCCCCGAGCGACCCGTCCGAGTACAGTTGGCGGTAGCGGCCGCCCAGGTCGTGGGTGGTGGCGGTGGCGTCGGCGGTGGTGCCGGTGCCCTTCCCGAGGGTGTACGACTTCGGCTTGAACAGCACCTTCGCGTTCCCGTAGTCGCGGGCGTACACCTTGTACGTCAGGGCGGCGTTCGCCGGGTCGGCGCCGGTGGCGAACACCGTCATGGCCCCCTGCGGCTGGCCGACGTCGGTGGTGGCGGCCGGCACGAACACCGTGTTCCACGCCGCCGCCGGGGCGTACCCGCCGAAGAAGGTGAGGAACGTCTTGTCCGGGTCGGCCAGCAGGTAGTAGTACGCCAGCACGCCCATCCGCGTCCGCTCGGTGGTGATGCTGCCGGCGCCCGGGTGGCTGTCCAGAATCAGGTACGGGGACGGCGAGTCGGCACTCAGCCGCCCCTTCACCAACTGGGCCACGTCCTCCAGCCCGGTCCAGTTCACGTCGTTTGGCCGCAGCACGAACTCCTCGAACGCGGCGGTGCTGGCGGCGGCGATCGCGTCCCCCTCGGCGATCGACCCGGCGGTGTTCGCCACCACCCACTTGCCCGGCACCGCGCGGGTGATGGACGCCATCACGTCGGCCATGTCGTCGGTGAACGTGTCGGTCGGCTCGACGGTGGCGGTGCCGGCGAAGGGCAGCTTGCCGTGCGCGTTGTCCACGAAGAACCCGTCGGCGTTCGGGGTGGCCGCCAGCAGCCGCACGTGGTAGTCGGCCGCCCACCGGTGCAGGGGCACGCTGCCCGGGTTGGTGACGAACCGCATCTGCCCGTAGTACGGGTAGAACAGCCGGCTCTCGTGGACGAACCGGGCGTCGAACCCGCCCCGCCTGCCGGCGTACTCGGCGTCGTTCAGGTACCCGTCGCCGTCCTTGTCGGCGGCGGCGTCGAACGCCGGGATGGTGCCCTGCGCCCGCCCACTGGCGCCCACGTAGTCGCGGCCGAGCAGCGTCTTCGCGTTCGCCCCGGTGCCGGCGGTAGTGACCACGCGGACGTAGTACAGGCTCTGCGCCGTGCCGGGCAGCTTGGCCGCCTTCCAGTCCCGCGGCGGGTCGAACGTGATCTGTCCGTTCTTGGTGAACCCGGCGGTGCCGTTGGTCAGCAGGGTGAGCGTCTTCCACGTCTTCGGCGTGCCGTCGGCGTTCACCTCGGCCACGTACTCGAACCGCCCGGCCCACCCGCTGGCCGGGGTGTTCAGCACCACGTTGATCTCGCGGAACCGGTCCGTCCAGCCGACGCTGACGGCCTGCCCGGCGGTGCCGAACCCCACCCCGGCCGGGCGGGTGCCGCGGGCCTCGCCGGTCAGGTCGGTGAGCGCCCCGCCGCCGGCCGCCGCCCCGCGGTACACCCCCCAGAACTGGTTCACCGGCACGGACGACGGGCTGGCCCCGGTGAACGCGGTCGCCTGCGCCACGTGGAAGAACGCCGCCTCCCGGTCCGCCCCGGTGCGATCGGCGTAGGCCAGCCAGTCCGTCAACAGCGAGCCGTACAGGTTGGACACGTTCGTGTACACCACCTTCGGCGTGTCCGCGGCCACCCCTTCCAGCTTGCTCAGGTACTGCGGGTTGGGCACGATCAAGTCCAGGCTGTTCTTCGCCAACGCCTGCTCGTACGCGCCCATCGGGTTGCCGGAGTAGGCGAGCTGGGCCAGCCGGATGTGCGTGTACTTCCGCACCCCGGCCGGGCGGTCCGGCTTGCCGCCGCCGTTGTTGTCGGCGGTGAAGGTGTAGGTGGCGGTGCCGGCGTTCCCGTCCCAGTCCACCACCCGCACGGTCAGGGTGTGCGGCCCGTCGGTCAGCAGCAGGGTGTCCAGGTCCCACACGGCCGGGCTGCCCGTCCGCACCGCCCGCAGCTTGCCGTCCAGGGTGAACTCCACCCGCGCCACGTCCGCCGGGGTGGCTGTGGCGGTGAACCGCACCACGTCGCTGTACACCGTGCCGGGCTGGTCCGCCGACACGTCCACCCGCGGCCCGCCGACCGCCGCCGGCCGGGTCTCGAAGTCGTCCACCCACACCGCCCCGGCGGCCACCCGCCCCCGTTCCACCCCGGACAGGCCGGCCGCGCGGATGGCCGTGTCAGTCAGGTCGAGGGCGGACTCGGGCGTGCCCCGCCAACTGCCGTCGGCGGCCAGCCACTGCTGGGTGTCGGTGCGGAACACTACCGCCCGCAGGCGGTCGCCGGCGGCCACCAGCGTCAGCCGCACCCACGGCCCGCTCACGTACGCGGTGCTGCGGAGGGTGCCCAGGGTCGTCTCCGCGCCGTCCACCACCCGTTTCAGCTCGACCGTCACCCCGCGGGTGAGGGTGAGCGAGTAGTACGTCGGGGCGGCGGTGTTCAGGTTCGCCCCGCGGACGATCACCCCGGCCGGGATCAGGCTGTCGGCGGACACGGACACGCCAACGGACACGTCGGCCGGCTGAACGGCGTCCAGCCACGCCCGCGCGCGGGTGACGGAGGAGCCGTCCACGGTCAGGGCGTTGGCCGGGCTGAGCGAGCGGGCGGCGCTCACCGACGCCCGGCCGGTGGCGTCGCTCGACCACTGCTTCCAGCCGGCCGGCAGGGTGCCCGCGGCGGTGGTGTCGAACGACTCGCGGTTCCCGCTGCTCGCCGGCGGGACGGTCGCCGGCGGGGTGGCGGTGAAGTCGTCCGCGAACGTCATGCCCGCCCCACCGGCCTCGCGGCCGAGGCCGGTCAGCCCGGTCGCCGGGCGGTGCGTCACGGTCTTCGACACGGCATCGACGGCGGCCGCCTGCCACCCGCCGGTCGGCGTCAGGTACTGGCCGGTGTCCGCCCGCTGCACCCGCACCGTCGCCTTGTCGCCGGCCGGCACCAGCGTCACCCGCAGCCACGTCGCGGGCAGGGCGGCCGTCGGCCGCACCG
>CANJKY010000393.1 GCA_947474875.1 Gemmataceae bacterium | reverse complement strand
CCCGCCCTCGTCGTCGTGCTCGCCCGGCTGCCGCACCAGGTTCGCCAGGTCGGCCGGGTCGCGGTCGCGGGCCAGGTGCTGCAGCAGCGTCACCACCGCCAGCCCGCTGTTCGCGTCCAGCGCCGCCGTCGGCTCGTCGGCCAGTATCAGCTTCGGCCGGTTCACCAGCGCGCGGGCCACCGCCACCCGCTGCCGCTGCCCGCCGCTCAAACTGGCCGGCTTGTACCCCACCCGCTGCTCCAGCCCGAGGTACTTGAGCAGGTCGCGGATGTCCTGGTCGCTGCCGCCGAAGAGCTGCTGCGCCATCCGCACGTTCTGCGTCGCCTTCAGCGAGTCGAATAAGTTGTGCCGCTGGAAGATGAACCCGATCAGCCGGCGGACGCTCACCAGCCCGTCCTCGTCCAGTCCGGCCAGCTTGCGGTAGGTGCCGGCGGTGGCGTCCCAGATGTCGATCTCCCCGGACTGCAACCCCCGCAGCCCGCCGATCAGGGTGAGCAGGGTGGTCTTCCCCGACCCGCTCGGCCCGGACATGATGACCAGCTCGCCGGGCATCACTTCCAGGTTGTTGTCGAACAGCACCTGGGTCTTGGCGTCCCCGGTGCCGAATGTGTGGTTCACCCCGCGGACGCGGAGCAGCGGCTGACCGGGCGGCGGGGGGGTGGGCACGGCGGGGTCTCGGCGGAGGGCGGACGGGGTGTAGTGTCCCGTCGGGAGGTGGGACGGGTCAAGATGAAGGGTTGTCGCCCCACCCGGTAGGCGTACCGTTTCTGTTTGACCCCGCCGACTGTCCCGAACGTGCCACACCCCATGTCCGACCGCGTGCTCAAGCTGGGCATCCCCGCCGGCTCCCTCCAGGAGGCCACCGCCGACCTGTTCCGCAAGGCCGGGTACAAGCTCACCTTTGCCAGCCGCAGCTACTACCCGGCCATCGACGACCCGGAGATCCACTGCACGCTCATCCGCGCCCAGGAGATGCCGCGGTACGTCCAGGACGGGTCGCTCGACTGCGGGCTGACCGGGCACGACTGGGTGATCGAGAACGACGCGAAAGTGGACGAGCTTGCCGAATTGGTGTTCAGCAAGGTGAGCCGCCGGCCGGTGCGGTGGGTGCTGGCGGTGCCGAACGACAGTCCGATCCAGGGGCCGAAGGATCTTCAGGGCAAGCGGATCGCCACCGAGGTGGTGAACATCACCCGCAAATGGCTGGCGACGCACGGGGTGACGGCGAACGTCGAGTTCAGTTGGGGGGCGACCGAGGTGAAGCCGCCGAAGTTGGCCGACGCCATCGTCGAGGTGACGGAAACCGGCAGCAGCCTGAAGGCGAACAACCTGCGGATCGTGTGCGACCTGCTGCAAAGCACCACGCGGTTCATCGCCAACCCGTTCGCCGCCGCCGACCCGTGGAAGCGGCGGAAGATGGACGACCTGATCCTGATGCTGAAGGGGGCGATGGCGGCGGAGGGCCGGGTGGGGCTGATGATGAACGTGCCGAAGGCGGCGCAGGAGGCGGTGCTGGCGCTCATGCCCGGCCACACCCCGACGCTCAGCGCCCTGAGCGACCCGGCGTGGGTGGACGTGGTGGTCATCCTGAGCGAGGAGGAGGTCCGCGGGCTGATCCCGGCGCTCAAACGTGCCGGCGCCACCAGCATCGTCGAGTTCCCGCTGAACAAGATCATCGACTGATGGCGTCGGAATCACATCCGCAACTCGCGTCGAAGGGTGGGGCAGGTCTGACCCGTCGTGCTCACAGCACGCCGCCGCTGATCAGAGTGCGATACAATCCGGTCGCCTAATTCAATAGGTGATCTTCGGCGGCGAATAGTTTCTCGCCCCGAAACTCACGCGGACTACACGGATGACTGCACGATTCTTGGTGGCCATGGCCCTGTTCGTCCCGACAATCGGCCCGACCGCCGCCCAGCCAGCCACCCCACCAACCGGGCCGGGTCAACTTGACGCCGCCGCGCGGAAGAAGGTGATCGACGGCGTCGTGACTCACCTCACCGAGCGGTACGTGTTCCCGGACAAGGCAAAGGCGATGGCCCAGGCGGTGCGGGATAAGCAGGCGAAGGGCGAGTACGACGTCGTGACCGACGGGGCGGACTTGGCCCGCCGGCTGACCGCCGACCTGCGGGCGGTGGTGGACGACCGCCACCTGCGGGTGATCCACCACCCCGAGCCGATCCCGGAGCGGGCGGACGACGCCCGCCCCGACCCGGCCGAGGTGAAGGCGTTCGCCCGCCGGTTCGCCCGCGTGAACCACGGCCTGCACAAGGTCGAGGTGTTGCCCGGGAACATCGGGTACGTGGACGTGCGGGTGTTCTGGGACACGGCCGACACCGCCGACAAGTGGGCCGGGGTGTTCAACCTGCTGGCCGACACCGACGCGCTCATCCTCGACCTCCGCGAGTGCGGCGGGGCGACGTCCGACCAGGCGACCCCGCTGGTGTGCAGCTACCTCTTCGACGAGCCGCTGCACCTGTACAGCATCTACTGGCGGCCGACCGACACCACCCGCCAGTACTGGACCCAGCGGGCGGTGTCGGGGAAGAAGTACCTAAACAAGCCGGTGTACGTGCTCACCAGCAAGAAGACGTTTTCCGGGGCCGAGCAGATCGCCTACGACCTACAGGCGCACAAGCGGGCGAGGGTGGTCGGCGAGGCGAGTGGCGGGGGCGCCCACCCGGGCGGGGAGGTGCGGGTGGACGATCACTTCGGGGTGTGGGTGCCGTACGGCCGGCCTGAGAACCCGGTCACCAAATCCAACTGGGAGGGGGTGGGGGTGAAGCCGGACCTGCCGGTGCCGGCGGCGAAGGCGCTGGCCGCCGCCCGGAAGGAGGCGTTGGCGAAGCAACTGGCGGCGGCCGAGAAAGACGCGGCGGACAAGGGATGGGTCGACATACTCCGGGGCGCGGTCCGGGACGCGGAGCGGGAACTCACCGCCGGCGGGAAGTGAGCCGCTCGTGCAGCCGCCGCAGCCGGGCCAGGTGGACCGCCGGCGGCTGGTCGTCGCAGTGGGCGGGCAGCACCCCGGCCAGGTCCAGGCTCAACGCCTTGGCGATGCTTCCCGGGATCTGCTTGGGGAACGAGTTGAAGATCGGCGGCGGGCGGAACGGCCAGCCGGGCTGGTCGTTGAACAGGTCGCCGGAGAACAGCAGCTTGCGGGTCGGGGAGTAGTACCCGGTGTGCCCGGCGGTGTGACCGGGTAGGTGGACGGCCTGCAACCCGCCCCACACGTCTAGTTCGGCGTCCGGGTCGAGTAGCCGGTCCGGGGTGAACGGCCGGTAGCGGAACAGCGCCCGCCCGACCCCTTCGAGAACCCCGGTGACGCGGGAGATGCCCCGGTACGGCCACCGCCCGAGGTAGTGGTCGGCGTCCGCCCGCGGGCCGGCGATCCACGCCCCGAACTTCTCGGCGAATGGCACGGCGTTCAGCACGTGGTCGAGGTGGCCGTGGGTGAGCAGGATGCCGCGGATCGGCAGGTGCTCCCACCCCCGCCGCCGTAGTTCCCGCCGCAAGAGCCGCGGGGCGGTGAGGAACCCGGTGTCGATCAGGTACAGCCCGGCGTCGTCCTTCAGCACGTAGAAGGTGACCACCGGCGCACGAACCGCGATCAGGTCGTCCGCCACACCTCACCTCTTTCACACCTGGCGGTCACTTCTTTAGCTTCTTCAACTCGTCGGTCATCGCCTTCACGCCCCGGTAGCCGACGAACCGGCTTACCTCTTTGCCGGTGGCGTCGAGCAGTACGCCGGTCGGGTACGCCTCCACCTTGTACTTCTTCACCAGTTCCTTCTGCTCGTCGCCGTCCACCTTCACGCACACCACCCCGTCGGCGGTGTCGGCCACGTCTTTGGCGGTGAACACCAGCGCGGCCATCGTCTTGCACGGCCCGCACCATTCGGTCTCGAACTTCACGAACACCGGTTTCTTGTCGGCCGCCGCCTGCTTCAGCGCCTTCTCGTAGTCCTTCTCGAACGCCACCGGCTTGGTCGCCCGCGGGGCGTCGCGGTCCACCTTGTACTGGTCCCGCCTGATCTCGTCGGCCTCCTGCGTGATGCCGGGGTCGAACGGGTACAGCTTCCCGCTCCCGCCGGCGGTGCCGTCCATCTCCAGCTTCCACGCCTTCCCGCCGGCCCAGCAGTAGTCCGGCATCAGCCGGAACTTGCCGCCGATCGGGTCGTCGTTCTTGTTCCGGCTGACCGCCCAGAAGTCCTTCTCGCCGATCACCCCGTCGTTGTTCCCGTCGCTGACCGTGACCGTGTACTCCTCCTTCTCGATGGTCAGCGTGCCGACCATGAACCCCCGCCGGCTGTAGCGGATGATGTCCGGCGTCTGATCCGGCTTCTCGACCACCACCCAGAGCGACACCGGGTAATCGACCGCGGCGTCGGCGCCGGTCTTGGCGTGGGCGACCTTGAGCGACCCCTCGAACGACGACCACCAGTTGTTCCGGATCACGCTCGGCTTGGTCGAGATCGGCTTCTCGTCGGTCAGCTTGCCGTCCCGGTTGGCGTCCACGAACAGTAGGTCGTAGGGCTTGCCGGCCTCGGTGCGGGCCAGCGCGATCAATTGCCCCTCGCCGCGAAACTCCTTCGGCCCGAGCGGGATGCGGCCGACCAGGTGGTCCTTGCCGTTCACCTTCAGGTCGGCCGGGGTGAGCTTGATCTGGGTGCCCGCCGGGCCGATCCGTGGGCGGAGGGGGGATTTCGGGTCGCCCGGCTTGAACGTCACGGCGTAGCCGTCGCCCTTCGGCTTGGGGTCGGGTTTCTCCGGCTCATCGGCCGGAGCCGCTGTGATGATGCCGGCGAGCAGAGCGAGGGGCGGCACGAATCGGGTGAACACGGCGTCTCCTGGGGTTAGGGGTGCAAAGGGTGTG
>CANJKY010000392.1 GCA_947474875.1 Gemmataceae bacterium | reverse complement strand
GCCACCGGCTTGTCGTCCGCCAGAGCGGCCGCGGAAGACATGAGGACGACCGACCAGAGGATCCGGTTCATGAGACGACTCGGGTGAAACGGGCGGCCCCGTCATCGTATATCCGGCGGTGGCGGCCGCCCGGCGTGCGGGGTAGAATCGCCGCACCTTGACCCCACCGGGACCGCCCGTGACCCGCTCGCACCTCGTCGCATTCGCCCTGCTCGTCGTCAGCACCGCGACCGCCGCCGAGCCGTCCCCGCCGACCCTCGCGACCCGGTTGGAAGCGATCCTGGACGCCCCGGACTACAAGCGGGGCCACTGGGGCGTGCTGTTCGTGGACGCCAAGACCGGGGAGCGGGTGTACGAGCGGAACGCCGGCCGGATGTTCTGCCCGGCGTCGGTGACGAAGCTGTTCACCACCGCGGCGGCGCTGGCCGCGTTCGGCCCGGACCACACGTTCGAGACGCCGGTGTACGCCCGCGGGGAGGTGTCGAAGACCGGGGTACTGAAGGGCGACCTGATCCTGGTGGCGTCGGGCGATCTGACGTTCGGCGGGCGGACCGGGAAGGACGGCAAGGCGGCGTTCGCCAACGTGGACCATACCTACGCGAACAGCGGGCTGGGCGAGGCCACGCTGCCCGACACCAACCCGCTGGCGGCGCTCGAAGACCTGGCCGCACAGGTGAAGGCGGCGGGCATTTCCGAGGTGACCGGCGAGGTGCTGATCGACGACCGGCTGTTCGCCCGTGCCGCCAGCACCGGCAGCGGGCCGGAAGCCATTACCCCCATGTTCATCAACGACAACTGCATCGACGTGCTGGTCACGCCGGGGGAGAAGGCCGGCGACCAGGCGAAGGTGACGGTGCGGCCGGAGTCGAGCGTCATCCGGCTGGACGCGGTGGTGGAGACGGCGGACAAGGCGTTCGCCCCGATGCTGGTGCTGACGCAGGCCGGGCCGGGGCAACTCGTGGTGCGGGGGCGGGTGCCTGCCGGCGGGAAGCCGCAGGTTCGCATCTTCCCGGTGGACGACCCGGCCGGGTTCGCCCGCTCGCTGTTTGTCGAGTGCTTACGCAAGGCCGGGGTGAAGGTGGCGGCCGCGGTGGCCCGGCCGGGGGCGGCGGAACTGCCGGCGAAAAAGGAGTACGACGGACTGAAGCGGGTGGCGGCCCACAAGTCCGCCCCGTTCGGCGAGGCGCTGAAGGTGACGCTCAAGGTGAGCCACAACTTGTACGCCAGCGCGCTGCCGTGCCTGCTGGCGGCGAAGGAGGGCAAGTCCACGCTGGACGACGGGCTGCGGCTCGAACGCCAGTACCTGCGGAAGCTGGGCGTAGACCTGGAGGGGGTGTCGTTCGGCGGCGGGGCCGGCGGCAGCCGGGTGGACGCCGTCACCCCGGACGCGACGGTGCAACTGCTGCAAGGGCTGATGAAGCGGCCGGACTGGCCGCGGTACAAGGAGTGGCTGCCGGTGCTCGGCGAGGACGGCACCCTGGCGACGGCGGTGGACAAGGACAGCCCGGCCCGCGGCAAGGTGTTCGCCAAGACTGGCACGTTCGTGCTGACCGACACGCTGAACGGCCGACCGTTCCTGAACAGCAAGGCGTTGGGTGGGGTGATGACCACCGCGTCCGGCCGGGAGTTGGTGTTCGCCGTGTATGTGAACGACCTGCCGCTCAAGCCGCTCGGCACCGCCGCCCAGGTGGGCAAGACCCTCGGCAAGGTGTGCGAGGTGGTGTACACGGAGTGCAAATAGATTTTGTAGCCGCGACCCAACGGGGTGCGCTTTCAGCCCGCGCCCCCCGTTGGGACGCGGCTACAAGTCATAGCCCCAGCACGTCGGCCATCGTGTACCGGCCGGCCGGCTTGCCGGCCAGGAACTTGGCGGCGGCCAGCGCGCCGTTCGCGTAGCTGTCGCGGCTGGACGCCTTGTGGATCAACTCCATCGTCTCCCCCTGGGTGGTGAAGATGATGGTGTGTTCGCCGGTGTTGTCCCCGCCGCGGACGGCGTGGACGCCGATCTCGTCCGCCGTCCGCTCGCCCACCAGCCCCTCCCGGCCGTACACGATCTTCGACTGCCCCATCGCCGCCTGCACCACCTTGGCGAACTGCGCCGCCGTGCCGCTCGGCGAATCCTTCTTGAACCGGTGGAGCCGCTCGACGATCTCCACGTCGAACCCCTTGCCGGCCAGCGCCTCACCGGCCAGTTTGGTCAGCTTGAACAGTAGGTTCACCACCAGGCTCATGCTCGGCGACAGCAGCACGGCGGTGTGGTGGGCGGCGTGGTCGATCTCGGCCAGGTGCTCCTTCTCGAACCCGGTGGTGGCGATCACCAGCGGCAGCTTGCGGTCGATACACGTCTTCAGGACGGCCATCGTGCCGGCCGGGGCGCTGAAATCGATGACGCAATCGGGGTGCGTGTCGAGCGGCAGGTCGCCCGTCACCGGCACCCCGATCGATCCGACGCCGGCCAGTTCGCCCGCGTCCTTCCCGACGTTCGGATGGGTCGGGGAGTCGATGGCGGCGATCACCTTCAGGGAGTGGTCGTCGCGGGCCAGGGCGACCAGCCGCTGCCCCATCCGCCCGCAGGCGCCGTGAATCGCGAGGGTGGTTTTCATGGGAAGTCACAATGAGGGGTGATGTGCGGTCAGAATACTCCGTCCGGAACCAACCGGTGGAGGGGATCGGCCAACCGAGGGGCGATTTCGCCCGGATTTTGGCCCCGCAAGCGCGGCAATCTGGATAACCCCCTGGCGGATTCCGTTCCGGCGGGGGTGCAAGTCGGCCCGGCCGGGGCGTTCTCCTTCTACCAGACGGAACTGAGCCGCCGGCGGGATTCGTGTACTACGGTACGACCACCGCCGTTCGGACCCTCTCCGGGTGCTGTATGCCGAGCGAAACCATCCTCGTCGTCGATAACGAAGCCAACCAACTCACCGCCGCCCTGACCGGCCGTGGGTACCGGGTGCTCACCGCCGCCAGCGGCACCGAAGCCATCAAGATGGCCGCCGCCGAACGCCCGCGGCTGGTGGTACTGAACACCGAGGGGTCGAGCGGCGACGGGTTCCACATCTGTCGCCAACTGAAAGCCGCCCCGGCCACGCAGGGCATCCGCGTGCTGATGCTCACCGGCCGGCCGAGCGAGAGCGAGCCGTTCTGGGGGCTGCGGTCCGGGGCCGACGCCTACGTCACCGCCCCGTTCGCCGCCGACGAGGTGCTGGCGCGGGTGAACCGGCTGGTGTGACCCGCCGCCCTGCGGCTCCCCCGTTTGTAACAGTCGCATCAAACTTCCGCGGCGGATCGTCCGTCGGACCGGTACACTCGCCGGTCCCGTCGGAGGGTTCGCCGTGTCCCGTTTCTTCCCCTATCTGCTGCTACTCGTCGGCTCCGCGGTCGCCGCCGACCCCGACCCGCGGTCGTGGAAGGACGTGTTCGGTAAACCGCGGCCGCACGGCGAGGTGCTGAACAAGGCGTTCGTCGGCCTGCACACCGGGCGGACGAACCTGCACTTCGGCCAGCCGATGGCGGTGGAACTGTTCGCCGTCCCCGCCACCGACAACGGCCCCTACGTCCACCCCCGGCTCACCCAGTCGCCGAACGTGAAGCTGGAACTCACCGACGCGGCCGGGAAGGCGGTGCCGTTCCGCCTGGCGGACGGCGGGTCCGGCGGCGGGCCGACCGGCGAGTGGTGCCCGTTCACCCTGTGGCCGACCAAGGACCACGCCGCCGGTATCCACTGGAAGCCGGGCAAGTACACGCTGAAAGCAACCGTCACCAACCCAGACGAGCCGGCGAACCCGAACACCCTGCCCGGCACGTTCAAGTCGAACGAGCTGGCGTTCACCGTCCGCGAGTTCGGGGCGGCGCTCGACACCTGGAACGGCAAGGACCAACTGCGGCGGGCCGGCCCGCCGGGAATGTCGCCCGGGGTGGACGTGCTGCTGTTCGTGGCCGGGCTGGACGAGGCGTCGGTGGTCAAACTGCGGGAGCAAGACGCGACGGCGGTGCCGTCGCCGGTGGCAGTCGCCGGGTACGCTCCGGCGATCGTGCCGCAGGATCGCAAGCTGACGGACGATGAGGTGGCGAAGTTGCTGGCCGCGCTGAAGGACGGCGACCCGGCGAAGCGTGTGCGGGCGGTCGTCAGCATCCCGCCGGGCGCCCCGGTCGGTGTCGTCACCCTCGCCGTCACCCTGCTCTCTGACCCGTACAAGGAGTGGCAGGGCGGGATCACCCCGGTGCAGGTGGCGCTGGTGAGCCAAGCCGCGGCCGGCGCGCTCAGCCGGCTCGGGCCGGCTGCGGTCGAGCCGCTCATCGCGTATGCCAGCCAAGGTAACGATCAGCGAAAGGTTACGGTGGCATCCATTCTCGGCCCGATCGGCCCGACCGAGGCGGGGGAGAAGTTCCTGCTGGCGACCATCCGGTCGGACACCGATACCGCGGTGTACCGGGCGCAGGCGGCGGCGGCCGAGTGGGGCAAGGGCGGGCTGGCGGTGTCGCGGGCCATCCTCGCCGACCCGAAGATCCGCAAGGAGATCCGCCGAGACGCGATCGTGGCGATCGGCCAGCACGGCGATCTGAAAGCCGACGGCCCGGCCCTGCGGCCGCTGCTCGCCACAGCGGATTTGAATTTGCAGGGGGCGGCGGTGACGGCCCTTGGGCGGCTGAAGGACGCCGACTCGCTGCCCGAGTTCGAGCGGATCGCCCGCGACGGCCAAATCAACCAGAACACCCGCTACCCGGCGGTCCACGCGGTGTTGACGCTGGCCGACGCCAGGACCGGCGACAAGCTGCTGCTCGACCTGGTGAACCGCAAGGACGACCGGATGCGAGGGTTCACCCTGAAGTTGGCCGGCGAGCGGAAGGTGGCGGGCACCCTGCCACTGGCCCTGGACGCGCTG
>CANJKY010000391.1 GCA_947474875.1 Gemmataceae bacterium | reverse complement strand
TGGGAACAGTGATCCGGGGCGATACTCCCGCAGCGAACACGCCTTTCCCCGCACCCGAGGCGTCGTACGTGTTCGCGCACCGGGTTAGTTCGGGAAGGTCACGTCCGTAGGGCCGAAGTCTACCGACCCCTGTTGCACGCCCTGCGTGTACTTCACTCGCACGTATATTCGGACGCGGTCGTTCCGCGGGAAGTTGACGCGGTTATCCTGAGCGTCCGTGACGTACCCGATCATGTACATGTCGAGGAACCCGGGAACGGCGTTCGGGGTGGTGGACCACGTCCCCATGTCCACCACATAGCTCGGGCTCGAATAATACCCCCCGATGGTAGCCGGATCCTGGAGATGAACCCGGAACTCGACCCCCGTGATGGTAATTGTTGGCGTCTGGTACGTCAGCGTGCCTTCCAGGATCAGTCGGTAGGTGTGCGGGTCCGAACCGGCGTTCAGCTTTGGCTCTGGCGACCCAGCCGTCCAGGTCCAGCTGATTGCCGGCATGATCGGGGGCGCTTGTCCCGTCCCATTGATGGCCCCGAGTAGCGCGAAAACGATTGTGCCCAACGCCAGTCGCCTTGTCATGGTGTGTCTCCTTGTAAGACCGGGCATGCATGCCCGATCGCACGAATAGTAAAAAAAAATCTGCATGTTAATCCCTATGGGCGATACTTTCTCAACCTCCTGTACCCCTGCGCCCGGAAGGAGTACGAGTCCCAACCTCGCTCGCACTTCGGCCCTCTCGTAAAACATCCCCCGCCCTCTCCGCCCGCAGGAACCACCCTCGCGATGAAGACCCGCCTGTTCACCCCCGGCCCCACCCCGGTGCCGGAAGAGACGCTGCTCGAACTGGCCAAGCCGGTCGGCTACCACCGCTCGCCGGAGGCGAAAGCCATCTTGAAGGAGGTGTCCGAAGACCTCCAGTACGTGTTCCAGACCACGAACCCGGTGGTCACGCTCACCAGTTCGGGCACCGGCGGGATGGAGGCGGCTGTCACCAGTTGCCTGGCGGCGGGGGAGAAGGCGATCCTGCTGACCGCCGGGCGGTGGGGCGAGCGGTGGAAAGGGGTGCTGAAGGCGCACCAGGCGAACACGGTGCTAGTGGAGGTGCCCTACGGCAAGGCCGTCACGCCGGACATGCTGGCGAAGGCGCTGGCCAACCACCCGGACGCGAAGGCGGTGTTCGCCACGCTCAGCGAGACGTCCACCGGCGTCGGGCACGACATCGAGGCGTTCGGCAAGCTGGTGGCAAACACCCCGGCGCTGCTCATCGTGGACGGCATCTCCGGCCTCGGGGCGATGGAGTGCCGGTGCGACGCCTGGGGCGTGGACGTGATGGTGAGCGGGTCGCAGAAGGCGCTCATGCTGCCGCCGGGGCTGGCGTTCGTGAGCGTGAGTGAAAAGGCGCGGAAGAAGATCGAGGCGACCCCGGTCCGCGGGTTCTACTTCGACCTGCGGCGGGCGCTGGCGAAGTGGGCGGAGAGCGACACGCCGTTCACCCCGGCGAACACGCTCATCAAGGCGCAACGGGCCAGCCTGAAGCGGATTCGCGCCGAGGGGATCGAGAACCTGTGGGCGCGGCACGCGAAGGTGGCGGCGGCATGCCGGGCGGCGGTGAAGGCGATGGGCCTGGAGGTGTTCGCCGAGTGGCCGAACAACGGGCTGACGGTCATCACCGTGCCGGCCGGGCTGGACGGCTCCGCCATCTTAAAGGCGGTGGAGAAGAAGCACGGGTTCAAGTTGGCCGACGGGCAGGACAACATGAAGGGCAAGATCTGGCGGCTGAGTCACATGGGATATGTGGACGCTTTCGACGTTCTGGGCGCTCTGGCGGCACTGGAACTGACGCTCGCCGACGCCGGATACGGGGTGCAAGTCGGCGCGGGTGTGGCGGCGTTCCAGCAGAGCTACGCCGGTAATAAGGGGTAATTGGGAATTATGCGGCCTTCACGGTGCGGCTCGGCGACCTGTCGGAAAGGTCGTCGGGCCTGTTTTTTTTCTCGTTAGCTATCCCAGCTATTTTATCCATTTTGAACTCCTCTGGCGCCGATGCGAGGGACACAGGTGGTGCGATTACCGAGTGTTGCGCCGCTTTTGCCCGATCTGAATGAAAACTCATTCCTCCCGAATGTGACAGTATTGACCATTTTTTCTCAACCAAGTTGTTGACTTCGCGTCGCGTATGTTGAAAATTGCCGCTTTCCCGGGCCAAGCGGATGGCCTGGGTCATCGTTGAGGTGTGCTTCTCAGGAGACGCATCAAGATGTTCACCACCTCACTGGCCGCTGCGGCGGTCGTCGGCGTGATCGCATCCAGTTCGCTGTCCACCCAACCGGAGTGGGCAACGAACTACGCGGCCGCGCTGGCACAAGCCGCCGAACTGCGGAAGCCGGTCGCCGTGTTCATCACGAACGGCGGACTGGCACACCTGACCAACGGGGAGGGGATCGGGTCGGATGCGAGCAAGACGCTCCGCAATCATTATGTCTCTGTTCAGATCGACGCCAACACGGAAGACGGGAAGAAGATGGCCGAGGCGTTCCGCGTTCAAGAAGGGGTCATCATCAGCGACCAGAGTGGGGGGCAGATCGCCCTGCGGCACGAGGGCACGGTCAACCCGACCGACCTGACCGGGTATTTGACCAAGTACTCCGCCCCGCAGACGATCACCACCACCGAGTACCGCACCACCATCGCCCAGCGGTTCGAGAACCGGCCGGTGCTGAACGCGGTCCAGAACTTCAACACCGCCGTGTTCGGCCAGTCGCTCGTCCCGTCGTTCGGCGGGTACTACGGCGGGTCGATCGGCGGGTCCTGACGGGGGCCGAACTGCCGGTAGTTTACCGGCTCTGACACGCACCGCGGCCCGGTCCTCAGCCCCTCCCGAGAAGCACGGGGGCTGTTGACCGGGCCGCGGCGTTTCCCCACCCCGCCTTGACCCCGCCGCCGCCCCGGTTTACAAGCCGGCGGAATGTCCGCAGGATTGCTACCCGAGAGTCGGCCGCACGCGATCTCGGCGGGGGTTATCTGGTCCGCCCGGTCGTCATGCCGGGCGGTGAGCCTGATCGCCGCCGCCTCGCTGTTCAACCTCGTCTACGTCGCCCTCCTCTGCCCGCACGACCTCAGCCCGGACGAGGCCCACTATTGGGACTGGTCCCGGCATCCGGACTGGTGTTACTACAGCAAAGGGCCGCTCGTCGCCTGGCTGATCCGCGGCAGTTGCGAGTTGTTCGGCACAACGGCGTTCGCAGTCCGACTGCCAGCGGTGGCGTGCGGCGGGCTGCTACTACTCGGGTTGTGGCGACTCGCACTCAACGCGTTTCATTCGCAGCAACTCGGATGCCAAGTTGTCCTGTTCGCTCTCACCTTGCCGCCCGTTTCCGCCGCGTCCGTGCTCATGACCATCGACCCGCCATTCCTGGCGTGCTGGGCGTGGGCGGCGGCGGCGGTGCAGAAAAAGCGGTGGATCGCGGCCGGGGCGCTGGTGGCGATCGGCACGCTGGCCAAGTACACGATGCTGCTGTTCCCGATGTGCATCGGGCTGCTCATGTTCGCCCGCCCGGAGTGGCGGACGCGGCGGTTCATCCCGTTCCTGATGCTGTCGTCGCTCGGCTTGCTCCCGTTGGCGGTGTGGAACGCGACCCACGACTGGATCGGCGTGCGGCACCTGCTCGGGCACGCGGATAACGGCGGGCGGGCGGTGCCGTGGTACAGCCCGCTGGCGTTCGTCGGCGGGCAGGTCGGTCTGCTGCTCGGGGTGTGGTTCGCGGCGTGGGCGTGGGCGGCGTGGAAGTGGAGACCCCTGAACCCCACCCCCCAACCCCCTCCCCGAAGCGGAAAGGGGGAGCAGATTGCCCTGCTGTGGTGGCTGTCGGTGCCGGTATTCGGCGTGTTCCTGCTGGCCAGCGTGCGGACGAGCGGGCAGCCGAACTGGCCGGCGGCGGCGTGGGTGAGCGGGTTCGTACTGGCGGCGGGGTGGTGGCTGGGGCGAAAGCCCACGCACGGCCGTGCGTGGGCTTTGACGCTGCTCCTCGGCCTTGCCCTGTGCGTCTTCCTCCGCTGGCCGGTCCTCGCCCGCCCGGCGCTGGCCGCCGTTCTGCCGGCCCCGTCCGAGTTCAACCCCACCCCCGTCCGCAAGCTCGACCCCACCGCCCGCCTCTCCGGCTGGAAGGCGCTCGCTTCGGCCGTGGACCGGGTACGACTTGAGCAGAAACAGCGGACCGGCGAAGACCCGCTGATCGCCACGATGGCCTGGACCGCCTGCGGGGAACTGGGGTTTTACTGCGACGGCCACCCGGCGGTGTACACGTTCGGTTCGGCGGTTGGGGACCGGGCCAGCCAGTACGACCTGTGGCGGCCGAACCCGGTGGCCGACGCGCAAGCGTTCGCCGGCCGCACGTTCGTGTACGTCGGGGACGAGCTACCGGCCGGGGTGTTCGACTCGCTGGAGCGGGTCGAGCAGGTGACGCACTCCGAAAACGGGGTGCCGCTGGCAACCTGGACGGTGTGGGTGGGCCGCGGCTACCGCGGGTTCGACCGCCCTTCCCCGAGCCGATACTGACCGAACTTCGGGAACAAGGACGCTACCGTGAACGCCTGGACGGTCTGCTGCGAGTCGTGTGACCACCGCTGGAACCTGGTCGGCACCTGGTCCGAGTACGAACGGCAGGCGATCGAGTCCCGCCCGTGCCCGCGGTGTGGGGCGTATACCCTGAGCAGCCCGGAACCGACCAAGGCCACCCGGCATAAGCCGCGGCCGTCGTGGGCCAAGTCGTACGCCCGCCCCGCGCTGCAAGCCGGCTGAGCGACGCCGGTCGCCGACTGGTGGGCGACGACTCCAGCGACGTCCGTTCGGAAGCCGCGGAGCGGCGGCCGGATGTAGCCTGGGGTGACG
>CANJKY010000390.1 GCA_947474875.1 Gemmataceae bacterium | reverse complement strand
GGCCGCATTCGCATATCTGTAGACCTTGTCGGCGGAGCTATCGACCAGCCAGATATCAGTGCCGTTGGTGGTGATGCCGGTGAGAGCCGCGGACGAACTCAGGCCACCGGCGGTCCAGGAACCGAGCAGCACCCCGTGGTTGGAGTAGACGTAGACAGTCTTGTTCGCGTCCACTACCCACGTCCGGTCCCCGGCGGCGGTGCTGGCGATCCCCCGCGGGGCGGTGTTGCTGCTGAGTTGGGGGACGGTTATCTCCTCGGACGTGCCGCCGCTGCCGTACTGGTACGTCTTGGTGGTGCCGCCATCGGCCACGAAGAACTTGGTCATCCGGTTGAGGATGCTGCCCACTCCCTGCCCGTCGGCGACGGTCGCCCCGGACGCGGCGGACAGGGTCAGGGTGAACGTCTTGGTCGGCCCGCCGGTCATCACGGTGGTGATCGGCACGTATACCGTCTTGCTCGTCTCACCGGGGGCGAAGGTGATGGTGCCGGATGTCGCGGTGTAGTCCGTACCGGCCACCGCCGTGCCGTTTGCCGTGGCGTAGCTCATGCTCACCGGGCTGGCGCTGGCCGAATTGAGGGTGACAGTGAAGGCGGCCGTTGCGTTCGGTGCGAACCGGGTGATGCGGTTGGCGTCCCGCTCGCCGACGTACAGGTTGCCCGCCGGGTCAAGGGCTACCCCGATGGGGTAGGTCAGCCCGCTCTGCCCCTGGGTGATGTAGGTGTCCACGAACGCCCCGGGGGTCGCGTTGTTCGGTCCTTGAAACCGCAGGATCTGGCCGGCGGAGAAGTTCGCGACGTACAGGTACTGTCCTGCCGGGTCGATCACAAACTTCCGGGAGTTCGACAGCCCGCCGCTCTGCGGGGCCACGAACACGCCGTCGCCGATGGGCGCGCCGGTGGTGCCGTCGAACCGGTCGATCAGGTCGTTGTTGACGCCGCCACCGTTCGCGTACAACGACCCGTCCGGCCCGAAGACGATGCCGTTCGGGCCGTTGGACATGTTGGTGATGTTCACGAACACGTCCAGGAACGCGCCGGGCGACGATCCGCTCGGTCCCTGGAAACGGAGGACCTGATGCACCCCGGCCGCCTGGTTGCCGCAGCCGGAATACAGGTTACCGTCCGCCCCGAAGGTAAAGCCGTTCCCCCAACTCGCGGTCCCCAGCCCTCCGCTCTCGTCCACGTTCGGAGTGCCGGGATCGTCTTCCACATAGACGGCCCCGGACCTGCCCGGTGCGGGGAGCGGGGCCCCCGTTGACCCGTCGTAGCGGAAGATGGCCTGGGTCAGTCCGTTCTGCTGATCCAGGCCATTGACATAGAGGTTGCCGTCGGGTCCGATGACCGGGACAGACGGCTTGGACAGCCCGCCGCTGCCGGATGCAATGAACGGCTGATAGGTCTGCGTGGCCCAGTCGAAGCGGACGACCGAGTTGCTCTTGCTGCTGACCACGAACAGATCGCCGTGATGGGCGTCGGCCGGGTTGCTGTCGAATGTGAAAGACCGGGTCTCGTTGAGGCCCACGGCCGCCGCGCCGGTTGGGTCCAGCACGCCGGTGGCCGTCGCGCCTTCACGAACTGTCACATCAGACACGGACAGGGCGGACGGCACGTCGCGGCTTTCCAATGACTCGACTGAGAGTCGAATGCGGTTCAGGCGGGCGGAGGTACGGAGGGACATGGGCGTCTCCAACGAGAAAGGTTTGCGGTTGGGTTCGGCCTTCAAGAATCAGTGCGTCGTTCGAGCCCGTGGCAGCTCATCTTTTCCGAAATGCGTTCGACTTGGGGGGAAGTGAACCCGCCCCGCGCCGGGGGCAATCCGGGTCGGGGCGGCAGGGGGTAGCAAGGGATGCTATTTCTGATGGGCCGGAGGGGACAGCTTCGCCCGCCACTCTCGCGCTTTTTCCGGTTGCCCGGTCGCCTCGTAGAACCGCGCCACCCGCTCGCCCGCTTCCCGAATCCGGAGGTCGGCGACGTAGTGCGACGCTTCACCCGCTTTCATGCCTTCGTAGCCCCGGAGGAGGAGGGGTTCGGCATCCGCGTACTTCTGCTGGCCGGCGAGTGTCTCGCCCAACAGGCTCACCCAGTAGAACCGCGCCGGGTCCTCGGATGTTTCTCGCTCGAAGACGGTCAGCGTCTCTCGGACGAGCGGTTCGGCCTCGGCGTACTTTTTCCTCAGGCACAGCGAAAGGGCCATCCAGCCGGTTATTCTGGCCCGTGCCGCCCGCCACCGGCGTGAGGGTTCTTGCTTCTGGTGGATCGCCAGCGCCTCACGAAGTAACTGGTCTGCGCGATCGAGATCTCCGGCCCGCTGGCACGCCTGCGCGTAGGTCATCCGGGGCCAAACCGTCGATTCGTGGTCGGGACCGTTCTTCGATTTCAGGGCGTCTAGTAACGTTTCGTACAGGTCCAGAGAGTCGGCAGGCCGGTTCACCATCTGGTAGCACATCGCGAGGCTGTGCGTGGTGTTGAGCGTAAACGGGTGCGTCGGACCACATGTGGAACGCGCTTTCTCCAGCACCTGCTGATACAGCGGTATGCAGCTCTCGAACTGTTTGCCCAATTGGTAGGCTCCGGCCAGCTCACTCATGCACGACAGCGTCACGAGATCGTCGGGGCCGTGCGTCGCCTTCCGGATGTTCAAAACCTCTTGCCTCAAGGCAATCGCCTCGTCCGACCGCATCATCCACGAGTACGCCGTCGCGAGGTGGTGCATGCTCTCGAGGGTGTCCTGGTGTGCCGGATCGAGGTGGATACGTCGCAGAGCCAATGCCCGCTTCAGATGGGGCACCGCGAGCGTGTTGTTGTTCACAGCCCGGTAAGCCTTGCCGATCGCCATTCGGATGGCCGCCTCCACGAGCGGCTGGTCCTGAAACCGGGTGCCGATTTTGGCGGCGGCGCGGTCCAGCGATTCCTTCACGGTCAGTTTCGTGTTTCCGTCGCCCTCATCACGAAACTTCGGATCGCTGTCTACCTGGTCGAGCAGGTCGTGCTGAAGGAAATCGCTGACCGTCCGGGCGATGGCGGCTTCCTCCGCCGTCCGCTTTTCGGCCACTTCGGCCCGGTCGCGGTCGGCCTCGGCCTGCCGCTGGGCGTCGGTCGCCCGGATCGCCTGCCAGACGCTCACCCCCGTCCCGGCCAGGAGCGCCGCCGCCACCAGCCCGGCGGTGACGAGTAGCCCGCGGTTCCGCCGGGCCGACTTCCGCAGTCGGTACCACGCGGTCGGCGGGCGGGCGTCCACCAGCTCGTCCGCCAGGTACCGCTCCACGTCGGCGGCGAACGCCCCGGCGGTGTCGTACCGCCGGTTCCGGTCCTTCTCCAAGGCCCGCATCGCCACCCAGTCCAGGTCCCCGCGGAGCAGCCGGCTCAGCCGCCGCTCGTCCAGCCCCCGTTTTCCGGACACGCCCGACCGCTCGGGTTCGCCCAGGGTGCTCACCCGCTGGCTCGGCCGCTGCGGCTCCTCCTCCCGGATGATCCGCCGCATCTCGTCCAGCCCGGCCTTCCGCAGGGTGTCCGCGTCGAACGGGGTGGTGCCGGTGAGCAGTTCGTACAGCAGCACCCCCAGGCTGTACACGTCGCTGCGGGTGTCCACGTCCAGCCCGCTCAGCTCGGCCTGCTCCGGGGACATGTACAGCGGCGTGCCGACCATCTGGGCGAACCGCGTGTAGAGCGACCGCTCAGTGAGCGCCTGGTTCACCGCCTTGGCCACCCCGAAGTCGATCACCTTCGGGACCGGCTTCCCGTCGTGCAGGGTGACGAGGATGTTGGACGGCTTCAGGTCGCGGTGGATGACCCCCTTCTGGTGGGCGTGCTGCACCGCTCGGCAGACGGTGGCGAACAGCGTGAGCCGGTCACGGGTAGGCAGGTTGGCGCGGTCGCAGTAGTCGGTGATCGGCAGCCCGCGGACCAGTTCCATGACGAAGTACGGGCGGCCGTCGTGGACCCCGCCGTCGAACACCTTGGCGATGTTCGGGTGGTCCATCAGGGCCAGCGCCTGCCGCTCGGCCTCGAACCGGGCGACCACCTCCTTCGTGTCCATGCCCGGCTTGATTACCTTGAGCGCCACCCGCCGCTTCACCGGGGCCGTCTGCTCCGCTACATACACCACCCCCATCCCGCCCTCGCCGATCTGCTCAAGCAGCTTGTACGGGCCGATCTGGGTGCCGGCGGCGTCCGGGAACGGATAGCCGACGGTGTCCGCTGGGGCGGCGGACGGCGGGGCGAGGAAGCTGCCGGCGCGGAAGTGGGCGGCGACCAGGCTTTCCACCTGCCGTCGCAGGTCGTCTTGCCCGCCACACGCCTCGGCCAGGTAGGCGGCGCGGGCGTCCGCGGACCGCAGTTCGATGGCCCCGCAGAAAATGGCGTCCAGGGTGAGTTCCGGGTCGGGCACGGGCGCACTCCGGGCGGGCCGTCGTTTCCAGACAGTGCGTCGTTCCCGCCCGCGGCGGATCAAGAATTCTGGTCGGCGGACAGGTAGCGGTACAGCCAGGCGCGGGCGACCGCCCACAGCCGCTTCACGGTGGCCGGGGACAGGTTCAGGCAGTCGGCGGTCTGCTCGACGGTCAGCCCGGCGAAGTAGCGGAGCTTGACCACCTCGGCCTTGGTCGGGTCGGTGCGGGCGAGAGCGTCGAGGGCGGCGTCGAGGGCGATTAGGTCGTCGGCCGGGTCGCCGGCGGGGGCGGCGGGCACGTCGTCCAGGTCCACGCGGGCGAGTCCGCCGCCGTGCTTGTGCCGCCCCTTGCGGCGGTGGGCGTCGACCAGGATGCGGCGCATGGCCTCGGCGGCGGCGGCGAAGAAGTGGCCGCGGCCGTTCCACCCCGGGTCGGCGCCGCCGACGAGCCGCAGGTACGCCTCGTGGACGAGCGCCGTGGCCTGGAGCGTCTGGCCGGGCTTCTC